>NZ_JBEPLY010000005.1:0-271426 GCF_040545495.1 Martelella mangrovi | reverse complement strand
TCTGTCTTACCAGATGGCCCACCCGCATCTGGTCAATGACGGCATTATCGGCCCGGCCACCATCGCCCAGCTGCGTCGGGACATGAAGGCGCTGAGGGATGCCGCGCAGAAGTCCGGCGCATCGGCCGCCGCCTCCGGTGCCATCGCATGGGCTTCCGGCCTGCCGGTCGGCTGGATCGTCACCGGTGTCGTCATCATCGCGATTGGCTGGTTTGCCTGGCGTTACCGCGATGTGATCGCACGCCGGATCAACACACTGACGGGCCATGAGGTGGAGGTATGATCCCGACCTTCATCACATGGCTGGTCAAACTTGGCGCGGGCGGCATTGTCGAACGCGCCATCACGCTCATCGACAAGCGGGCGGAACGTGAAAACGACCGTGAGAAGATCCGTGCCGAACTGACGGCGGAATATCTGCGGCAGGTGGTCGAGGAAACCCGCATCATGGCGGATTACAACAAGGCCAAGCTGTCGTTTCCGTGGTTCTGGCTGTTCGCCAGCCTGTTTCTGTTTCCTTTGGCGCTTTGGTGGGCTGCTGTCATCCTCGACAGCGTCTTTAGCTTCCCTTGGTCTGTGGCGGACCTGCCAACGTCCCAGATGCAGACATGGGCGGGCAACATGATCCAGTGGGTTTTCTATGTCGGTTCCGGTGTGGCGGGGCTGAAAGCAGTTGTAGGGCGGCGGTAAAGCCGCCCTTTGAGCAAAATGCGTGCGCAGGGGCGGCGGCATGAACATATGGGAAATGCTGGCGACAGAGAAAGGTCAGCTGGCACTGGCAGGGCTCGCCGGAGCGACGGTCAGTTCGATAATGGAGTGGCGTGGCGCGCTGCCGACGCTGCGCAAGATATTCGTCGGGGCAACGACGGCTTATTTCCTTGGGCCCATCGGCGTGCCGTTGTTCCAGTGGGCCGGCGGGCTTGCCGACATTCCGCTGGAACCTTCGGCCAGTGTCGGCGGTTTCGTCATGGGTATCGGCGGGATGACGATCGTCGAATTCATCGTCAAGGTCTGGCACTTTCGCCTGCGCGAGGTGGAGCATGACAAGGAATGACAAGCGAATTGACAAGCGTTGCGTCAAACGCGCGTGGTCCGAGCAATGGCGCGAGGTGCGGCCGGCGATGTTCTTGCTATGCGCCTGCCTGCTGGTGCTGATATTGGTCTACCAGTGATGACGAAGCCGCTCCGGGAAACCGGGGCGGCTTTTTTTGTCGGTCTCTACCCGTTGCTATTGTCGCCCTCACGCGGATGCATCGACCGTGTGCATTTCGGGATAACGGTCCACTCTCCATGCTTGCCGCAGAATTTGCATTTGGGTTTAAGTTTGGTCACGATCTTGTCGGGTCGGACATGGCTCAAATCCACTGGCACCGAAAGGCGTTGGCATCGCCAGCACGTGGCGGAATAGTCCAGGTGTTCGCGGGCGGCGCCCACCGTGGAATAGTCAAGTTCAGACGGCATTTTACCTCGCATATATTTGGTTCAGTTTGCCGCCGTTGTTCTATTTATGTTCCATTTCGGAATGTCGTCAAGATGCGAATCGCAACGCGCCCATGAATGTCCGAGATACGGGTCGGAAAAACGACAATCATCAATGCCGCAATCAGGCTTCGCCGCCTTTGCAAAGGGAACAATTGGAAAACAGGCGTTCAGAATAAAAAAAGGAGTTCGTTCAGAATAGAACTGTTGCAAACAGGAAAGATAACAGCTAAATGCCCGCCAACGCTTGCTTTCCAGCGAGCTAGGGGCCTCGTGGCGGAGTGGTTACGCAGAGGACTGCAAATCCTTGCACGCCGGTTCGATTCCGGCCGAGGCCTCCATTTCGGCTTATCAGCCTGATAATCATCTGAAATCATTTAATCTTTTTTCTGGCTTGGCGCAGAACTGTTCTGTCTTGGCCGAAGCCGGGATTTTTTTTACCCTTAAAGCGCCGCCTACATCTTTTCCTTGACGCCCTTGGCGATCAGCCACCAGTTCACCGGATAGGATGTTGCAAAGCCGGCCCACATGGCGATTTGCATCATGAACCAGAATTCGACTGTCGGCACTTCCAGTTTCATGCCGAGAAGGTGGCGAAAGAGGTAGAACTGGGCGAACGCCATGAAACCGTACATTCCGACCTGCCAGGCTGTGAGAGACAGAAAATCCGCCTTCACGGCCTGGATGAGGCCCTGATACGGCGACAGGCCGCGCATCGGTTTGATGGTGAAATACTGAAAGATGACACCGAAGGAAAAGGCAAAGACGAAGTCGAGGATCCACACCGCGAACATCTTTTCGGCAAAGATTGTCTGCCAGCCGAACCAGACGGCAACCGCCGGCACGAGAAAGGCCAGCCATTCCGCGACGAGATCGCCGAGTGCGCAGCCGCTGCCGCAATGGGCAACTCCCTTGCCGACCATTACCGCAAACGGCGTTTCGGTCATGTTCGGCGGTTTCTCGTCATTGTGCATCGCCTGGTGATGGGCTTTCCGGGTCGCCAGGCGTCCATAGCGAAAATAGGCCCACAACGCCGCAAATGAGCCGAACAGCGCGACCAGCGGCCAGACCGCGTTCATGATCCACATATGTTGCGGATGCCTGAAGATATCGAAAGCGATAATCAATGCGGCGATTGCGCCGGCGAGAAGCGAAAGGATGGCGAGCAAGTGGAGCCAATCGGGCATGTCTCATCTCCTTGTCTTCCGGAAATCAGCACGGGAAAGCGCCCTGATTTTCAAAACATGTCTCTTGGCCAAGTCATCCGGCGGTTGAATTGTTCCATGTGGTCGGCAGACGGGACTGCTGCTGTGTCCATTCGATGCTGACGTCAACAGCAAGTCCGTGATGCGGAGGCATCTCGTCCGCAGCGTTCAGTCTCGAAAATGACGGCGTGACGCATGCCTGCAGATTGATTCTGATCTGCTAGTCTGGCAGTATCGAAACCTCGGTATCGCGACTTTCCCGACACCCCCGGATCATGCTGACCTTACGGGCTTTTGCATGGATCAATGATGGCATTGGCTTCGGACGGCGTTCGAAGGGATGCTTTTCTTGGGCGGGGCTGCTTGCGAGATCGGATGAGGGAGGCCCCGAAAGGGGCGGGAGCATAACGGCCGGCGCGGACGCGTTTGCCGGGCACAAGGGCAGGATCATGAAATACGCCATCGTTGGAACGGGATCGCGGCACAAGATGTTTCGCAGCGCGGTCGCCGAAACCTATGCCGACCGCAATGCCTTGGTCGGGCTATGCGATATCAACGAAAAGCGGCTGGCGCTTTCGGCCAATGCCGTGCCTGTCACCGGCAACGGAATTGCGACCTATCGCGCGGCGGAATTTCCGCAAATGCTGACCGAGCAGAAGCCGGACACGGTAATCGTTACCGTGCCCGATTACCTGCATCATGACTATATCGTCGATGCCATGCGGGCCGGTTGCGATGTGATGACCGAAAAGCCGATGACCATCGATCTGGAAAAGCTGAAGGCGATCCTCGACGCCCAGAAGCAGACCGGCCGCAAGGTCACCGTCACCTTCAACTACCGTTACACGCCGGCGCGCACGCAATTGAAGGATCTGCTGATGTCGGGCGTGATCGGCGATGTGACCGCCGTCAGCTTCCGCTGGTATCTCGACCGCGTTCATGGCGCCGATTATTTCCGTCGCTGGCATCGCTACAAGAACCAGTCGGGCGGCCTGCTGGTCCACAAATCGACTCATCATTTCGACCTCGTCAACTGGTGGCTCGGGTCTTCGCCGGTCTCGGTGACGGCGCACGGAAGCCGCTCCTTCTATAATGCCGAGACAGCCGAGGAGCTTGGCCTGCATCGACGCGGTCCGCGCTGTTACAGCTGTCCGAGCGCCGGGAATTGCGATTTCCGGCTGGACCTCGAAGCCGATCAGGCATTGCGCGCTCTCTATCTCGATGCGGAAGACGATGACGGCTATCTGCGCGACCGCTGTGTTTTCGACGATGACATTACCATCGAGGACACGATGCAGGTGCAGGCCGTCTATGGCACGGGCGCCAGCCTCAATTATACGCTCTGCGCCTACAGCCCGTGGGAAGGACTTGAGGTCAAGTTTTACGGCACCAAGGGCGAGCTGTCGCACCGCCATGTCGAGGTTCACGGCGTCTTTGGCGGCAAGCGGGACAAATCGGAAGGTTCGGAATCGATGACCACGACGCTGCATCTGGCCGGCCAGCAACCGCAAGACCTCGATGTCTGGGAAGGTGAGGGCGATCACGGCGGCGCCGACCCGGTGATGCTCGGTTATCTTTTCGATCCCGAGAGCGGTGAAGACCGCTACGGGCGGTCATCGTCCCATATCGACGGGGCCTGGTCCATTCTCACGGGGATCGCCGCCAACCGCTCGATTGAAACCGGTGAAACCGTGCATATCGGACAATTTCTCGCCGAGCACGGGATCGACCTGCCGCACAAGAAATGGTGACCGGCTGACCCCTTGGGTCAGCTCAGTTTGTTGACAACTCCTGTGAGCAATCACAGCTGTGCCCCCGCCGTCATTCCGGCCTTGAGCCGGAATCCAGTCAGCGCAAGTCCTTGCGCGCAAAGACTCTTTCTGGAGGCGCATAACAAGCGGCCCTGGATACCGGCTCAAGGCCGGTATGACGAAAGAAACGCAAGACGAGCTTTGTCAGCAGTCTGGGCTGACCCCTTGGGTCAGCTGGCCGAGTCCGTATCGTCTGCAGCGATCTTTCCGAGAAGGTCGCCGAGCGGTTCCGGTTCATGAATGTAGAACCCCTGGGCGAAGTCGACTCCGAATGTCTTCAGCTTCGCGCAGGTTTCTTCATCGCCGACAAACTCGGCAATCGTTTCAAGGCCCAGAACCCGGGCGACCTCGACGAAACATTTGACCGTCGCCTCGTTGAGCGGATCCTTCAGCAACTCACTGACGAACTGACCATCGATCTTGAGATAGTCGAGCGGAAAGTATTTGAGGTAACCGAAGGACGACGAGCCGGCGCCGAAGTCATCAAGCGCGACCGAAATGCCTCGCAGGCGCAGTTCGGTGATGAAGGTCGCCGCTTCGGCCATGTTGGTGATGATCGCGGTCTCGGTAATCTCGATACACAGAGAATGGCAGACGTCTCTGCCGGCCTCGTCCAGCATGTCGAGCGCGGTCTTGTGGAAGCTCCTGTCGCCGAATGACTGGCCGGACAGGTTGATGCAGATGCGGTGGGCGCTGTCTGTCATCCGGGCGGCGGCAACCTGCCTCAGCGCTTCGCCGAGGACCCAGTGATCGATATGGGGCATGAGGTTGAAACGTTCGGCCGCCGGCAGGAAACGGCCGGGCAGGATGACTTCACCATCCTCTCCGATCATGCGCAGAAGAAGCTCGATATGGCGTCCGGTTTCGTTGGCGCCGATCGGCGCGATCGACTGGGCGTAGAGCACAAAGGAGCCCTGCTGCAAAGCCTGTTCAATGCGGGATGCCCAGCGGGTTTCGCCCGACCTGATCTTGAGATTCTCGTCGCTTTCCTCCCAGACATGAACGCGGTTTCGCCCGCTTTCCTTGGCGACATAGCATGAGGTGTCGGCCGCCTGCAGAATCGCCGAAACGCTGGTCGAATGCTGGTTGAACGGCACCAGACCGATACTTGCGCCAACCCTGAAATGCTTGTTGTCGTGGACGAAGCGGAATTCCGCCATGCGGTCGCAGATCTTCTGCGCGACCCGCAGGCCGTCTTCAGGGCTGCAATGTTCCAGAAGTACGGCGAATTCGTCACCGCCGAGCCGGGCCAGCGTATCGCGTTTGCGCAGGCAGTCCTGCATCAGCTGGCTGACCTTCTTGAGCAGCGCATCGCCGACGGTATGCCCACATGTGTCGTTGACGATCTTGAACTGATCGAGATCGATATAAAGGAGCACATTGCGGGTGTCGTCCTTCTGCACCGTCTCGAAGGTGCGCTGCAAGCGACGGTCGAATTCCGACCGGTTGAGAAGGCCGGTCAGCGGGTCGTGGCTGGCGCGATAGGTCATTTCGCGCGACAGGCGTCTTTGCTCGCTGACATCGTGGAACACCAGAACCGCGCCCAGAATTTCGCCGTCGGCACTGAGGATCGGAGCGGCCGAATCCTCGATGCTGTATTCAAGGCTGTGACGCCCGACCAGAAGCGTGTTTTCCGCCAGCCCCACAACCTGCTCCTGTTCCAGACAGGCGGCGATCGGGTCCGGTGCCTTTTCGCGGGTTTCTTCATTGATGATGTAAAAAACGCTGTCCGAGGGCTGGTCTTCCGCATCTTCGACGGTCCAGCCGGTCATCCGCTGGGCAACGGGATTGAGCCAGCGGACCCTGCCTTGCGCATCGGTGGTGATCACGGCGTCACCGATGGAGTTGAGCGTCACCCGCATCAGCTCATGCTGCTCGGCAAGTTCGAGGGTCATCTGGCGGCGCGCGGTGATATCCCAGGCAGCGCCGACGATGCGTTGCGGGGTGTCGTTGTCGTCGTGGACAATGTTGGCAGCGATATGCAGGTGCCTGAGCCCACCGTCCGGCAGAACAACGCGGTATTCCTCGTCGAGATGCTCACCGGTTTCGATGGCATGCTGGACCGCCGCTTCGACCCGCGCGCGGTCTTCCTGATACACGGCCCGATGCCAGACTTCGCCGATGTCTTCGCGCCCCGCTTCGTCGAGGCCGTAGAGGCGATACATCCAGGCATCCCAGTGGGCGACCCTGCGGGCGATCTCCAGCTCCCATATGCCGATCCCGCCGCTGTCGGTGGCAATCGCCATGCGTTCGCTCATCAGCGCCCGTTCTTCCTCGGCGTGTTTGCGGGCGGTGATATCGGTATGGGTGCCGATCATGCGTAACGGGTTGTTGTTCTCATCCCGCTGAACGACCCGGCCCCGGTCGAGTATCCAGATCCAGCGCCCGTCCTTGTGGCGCATGCGGAACTCTTCCTCGAAATAAGGAGCGTCCCCGCGGATATGGGCGACGTCGGCATTCAGGGCTCTTTCGGCATCGTCGGGATGAAGGAATTTCAGCCATTCATCGCCGTCACTGGATATCTCGTCAGGGCGATAGCCGATGAGCGCGCACCAGATGTCGGAATAATGCGTCTTGCCGGTGACAAGATTGGCGTCCCATACTCCGATTCTGCCGTTTTCACTGGCGATCACCATTCGCTCGTTGAGTTTTTCGAGTTCGAGACGCTGAAGCGTCTGTTCGGTCACATCCTGAAATGCGCCGACCAGCCGAACCGGATCTTGCCCGCCGTCGAACTGGGCGGAGCCTGCGGCGCGAACCCAGATCTGCCGGCCGTCGGCGCGTATCAACGGCAGTCGCTCGTCCCAGGGCGTGCCCGTCGATATGCCATTGGCGACGGCTTCCTCGATTTGTGCGCGCGCCTGCGGTGGGTAAAACGAGAGCGCCTTTTCCATTGTCGGGCTGTAGCCGGGTTCGACGCCGTGGATCCGGCAGGTTTCATCCGACCAGAATATCGTCTGGTTAACGAGGTCGACCTCCCATCCGCCGATACCGGCGATCTGTCCGGTACGCTCCAGAAATGTCCTGTTCTTTCTGAGTTCTTCCTCCGCTTCCCTGCGGCTTGTTATGTCTTGAAGCGTTCCGAACATCCATTCGGGGCTGCCGCTGTCCGTCCAGGCCAGAACGCGACCGCGCGCGGCGACCCAGATCCAGTGCCCCGATCTGTGGCGCAGCCGGGCCTCGTAATCATAGCTGTCGGTTTCGCCCCGCAGGTGCATGGCGAGGTTTTCCTCGTGCCCGGCAAGATCGTCCGGATGGATTCGGTCCTGCCATGTCTGCAGGTCTGTCGGTTCGAGGTCTTCCGGCTCATAGCCGATGATATGCGCCCATTCGTGGTTGAGCCGCAGTTCTCCGGTGCCGATGTTCCATTCCCATGTGCCCGACTGCGTTGCCTCGATGATCAGCTCAAGCCGGCGTCGTTCCGCGATGGGACGGTCGTGGATTTCGCTCTCGCCTGCTCCGTGGGGCATTGTTCCTGCTCCGGTTTAGCGGGCATCGGCCGTGGTTGATCAGCCCAGGGCGCCGCTGACATGTCATTATCCCACTGATAATAGGGCGGTTTGACCTCAGAAACGACCCGTTGCGGCGATTGGATTTATGGCAACGGGTGTTCACCCTCCGGTCCTGTGACGTTCAGGTTGATAAAAACATATATTTTTCAATAAATTGTACGTTTCAGGCATATATCGTGAAACGCTAAAAAACTTGGCCTGACCTGCGGGCGACGGTCAGATCTCGATCGGTTCCTGCACGAGATCCACGCTGAAGCGGGTTTTGACGCGCTCGCGCACGAGCGCGGAAAACCGGGAAACGTCGGCACGTGTCGCGCCACCATGGTTGACCAGCACCAGCGCGTGCTTTTCAAACGTGCCCACCGGGCCGAGCCGCTCGCCCTTCAGTCCGCATTGTTCGATCAGCCAGCCGGCGGACAGTTTCACGCTGCCGTCGGCCTGTGGATAGCGCGGTGCGTTCGGAATGGTTTGCGCGTGGGCGAGGTTGACAACGGGATTGTGGAAGAACGAACCGGCATTGCCGAGCACGCGCCAATCGGGCAGCTTGGATTGCCGCAAGGCCAGCACCTGCGCCATGACCTCGTCCGGCCGTGCGTCGGCCTGAAATTTCTCAAGGCCGGCATAGGCGTTTGTCACCTGCCATTGGCGGGGCAGGGCGAGCGTTACCGAGAGGATGATATAACGTCCCGGATCGGCCTTGAACCGGCTTTTGCGATAGCCGAAGCCGCAGGCCTCCCGGTCGAATGTCAGGGTCTTGCGGTTTTGCGTGTCATAGGCTGTGAGCGAAAGAAAGAAGTCTGACAGCTGGACACCGTAGGCGCCGATGTTCTGTACCGGTGCCGCGCCGACCGTGCCGGGAATGCCGGCAAGGTTCTCGAGCCCCGGCATTCCGTTGGCGACAGTCCAGGCAACGAATTCGTGCCAGTTTTCGCCCGCACCGGCGGTAATGATGTTGTCGGTTGCCGACTGCCCTGTGCGTTGCCGCCCGCCGATCCGCATCAGGCCGACAATTCCTTCGACAGATTCGCTGAGAACGACGTTGCTGCCGCCGCCGAGGATGGTGAGCGGCATTGCGCGTGCCGCCGCCTCATCGACCGTGGCCTCCAGTTCGTCCACATTGGTGATGTGTGCAGCGAGCCGGGCAGCGGACTTGAGGCCGAGCGTATTTTCATGCGTCAGGTCGAAGTCGGCAATGAAGTCCATCAGGCAGTCTGTCCGTTCCGTTGGGAGGGGGAAGAGGCGTTTTCTGTCAATAGACACCGGATCGCCCCGGTGCAAGCATCCGTGTTATGGCCGAGGCGCTGCCGGGATGGTTCACACTCTGATTCTCGTCTCGCCGATTCGAGGGGGCTACAGGTCTGTTGCGACCGCTTCGCGACGAACTTTCGGGGGTGTGAACCGGATATTTGACTTGGACCGAAGCCGTCCTATGTGATTCCTTTGAACCGGAATTCAACTGTCGGAGGGCAGAATGACCATGAGATCGTGCTTTCGGGTTGTGAGCGCTGCAACATCACAATCCACGTTGATTGGAAAATCGTGGTTTCCGATGCTTTCGGGCAGGTGATTGACTGATATCAATGCGTCTCGATGGTGCCTGTGTTTATATTGACGGTTTACAATTGTAATGTTGCTTTTGTACTTGAAAAATAAGTAAAAATGTCAATTTTTTGTGGACTTTCTACACCTTTGGTACCATATAGAGGTCGTCAAAACGAAGAGCGTTGACGTTTGGCGTCAACATTCGACGCGATCTTTCGCAGGCTAACGCCCAAGACCAGCGCCAGGCGCCAAAGTCAGCCATCGTAAGCGATGAGAATTCGCTAGAATTGGTGGAATGAGATGTCCCGTAACTGCCTGCCCAAGAATGGCCGTTTTAGTCGGAAAAATTCTGACCGACATTTTGCCGGATAAGTTCGTTCCCCGACCGCAGCGCCCCTTTCAAGCCGGATATCCTCCTCGGCCGTGGCGCTGAAACCCTAGAAATGTTCCTCTTATAATGGCGAGGGCTGAAATCATGGATATGTATGCCAAACACACGAACGTACACGCCGACCCGTGGAGCGGGTTCAGCGAAGGTGCATGGCGCACTGCAATCGACGTTCGCAATTTCATTCAGGAAAACTACACGCCTTATGAGGGCGATGCATCTTTCCTCGCACCGGCCACCGAGCGCACCAAGCAGCTCTGGGACGAACTGAGCGCGCTTCTGCAGCAGGAACGTGACAAGGGCGGCGTCCTCGATGTTTCGGCGGACAAGCCCTCGAGCATCACCGCACACGATGCCGGCTACATCAACAAGGACCTCGAAATCATCGTCGGCCTGCAGACCGATGCGCCGCTGAAGCGCGCAATCATGCCGAATGGCGGTCTGCGCATGGTTGAAGGCAGCCTCAAGACCTATGGTTACGAGGTTCCCGAAAACGTTCATGAGGTATGGACCAAGTACCGCAAGAGCCATAACCAGGGCGTGTTCGACGTTTACAGCCCGGACATTCTGGCCTGCCGCAAGTCGGGCGTGATCACCGGTCTGCCGGACGCCTATGGCCGTGGCCGCATCATCGGCGACTATCGTCGTGTTGCCCTTTACGGCACGGACTTCCTGCGCGCTGAAAAGCAGAAGGAATTCCACGAACTCGACGATGTTGTCTTCAACGACAACAATATGCGTCTGCGCGAGGAAATCTCGGAACAGTTCCGTGCACTCGACGAGCTGCGCGAAATGGCCGAAAAATATGGCGTCGATATTTCGAAGCCGGCCCGCAATGCCCGCGAAGCCGTTCAGGCCGTCTATTTCGGCTATCTGGCTGCCGTGAAGGAGCAGAACGGCGCTGCCATGTCGCTCGGCCGTGTCTCGACCTTCCTCGACATCTATATCCAGCGCGATATCGATGCCGGTTACATCTCGGAAGACGATGCCCAGGAAATGGTCGACGACATGATCATGAAACTGCGTATCGTCCGCTTCCTGCGTACGCCGGAATATGACGAACTGTTCTCGGGCGACCCCGTATGGGTCACCGAAGCAATCGGCGGCATGGGCGAAGACGGCCGGACGCTGGTTTCGAAGAACAGCTTCCGTTTCCTCAACACGCTCTACAATCTCGGCCCCGCGCCGGAACCGAACCTGACGGTTCTGTGGAGCCCGAGCCTGCCGCAGGGCTTCAAGCACTTCTGCGCCAAGGTTTCGGCCGACACCTGCGCCATTCAGTACGAGAACGACGAACTGATGCGTCCGAAATGGGGCGACGACTACGGCATTGCCTGCTGCGTCTCGTCGATGCGGATCGGCAAGCAGATGCAGTTCTTCGGTGCGCGCGCCAACCTCGCAAAGGCTCTGCTTTATGCGATCAACGGCGGTGTTGACGAGAAGAAGCTGAAGGGCAAGAAGGTTGCCGAAGGTCTGGAACCGATCACCGGCGATGTTCTGGAATATGACGAAGTCGTCGAAAAGTTCGGCAAGGCCATGGACTGGCTTGCCAAGACCTACGTCAAGGCTCTGAACGCGATTCACTACATGCACGACAAATATGCGTATGAACGCATCGAAATGGCGCTGCATGACCGTGATATCCTCAGGACAATGGCCTGCGGCATTGCCGGCCTGTCGATCGCAGCGGATGCCCTGTCGGCAATCAAATATGCCAAGGTCGAAGTCATTCGTGACGAAACCGGTCTTGCCGTCGATTACAAGATCACCGGCGAATTCCCGGCATTCGGCAACAATGACGACCGTGTCGACTCGATTGCCGCATGGCTGGTCGAAGAGTTCATGAACAAGGTCAAGGCTCAGCCCTACTTCTATCGTGACTCGATGCCGACCCAGTCGATCCTGACGATCACGTCGAACGTCGTTTACGGCAAGAAGACCGGTAACACCCCGGATGGCCGCCGTGGTGGCGAACCCTTCGCGCCCGGTGCAAACCCGATGAACGGTCGCGACAAGAAGGGCTTTGTGGCTGCAGGCGCATCGCTTGCCAAACTGCCCTATGACGCCGCCCTCGACGGTATCAGCTGGACCGCTTCGGCAACGCCGGGCAGCCTCGGCCACACCGAAGAAGAGCGGATTACCAACCTGTCGAATTGCCTTGACGGCTATACGGCAGCCGGCGGTTTCCACGTCAATGTCAACCTCCTCAACAAGGAGACCCTGCTTGACGCCATGGACCATCCGGAGAAGTATCCGCAGCTGACGATCCGCGTGTCGGGTTATGCGGTCAACTTCATCAAGCTGACGAAAGAACAGCAGCTTGACGTGATCAACCGGACCTTCCACACCGCAATGTAAGGAAGAGAAGAACAATGCATAAGCGCGTTTCCGCCCCAACCAAGCCAACCGGTGTCCATATCGACATCGACCACGGATTTCTCCACTCGGTCGAAACCGGCGCAGCCGTCGACGGTCCGGGAATGCGCTTTGTGTTCTTCATGGCCGGTTGCCAGTTCCGCTGTGTCTATTGTCACAACCCGGATACCTGGAAGCTTCACAACGGCCGCAGGGTCGATGTGGACGACATGCTCAAGGAAATCCGCCCCTATGCGGGTTTCCTCAAATTCGCCGGCGGCGTGACCTTCTCCGGCGGCGAGCCCATGATGCAGGCCGGCTTTGTCGGTAATGTCATGAGCCACATCAAGAAGGAGATGGGCCTCCACGTCGCGCTCGACACGCAGGGCTATCTTCATACCGGTGTGGAGGATGAATGGTTCGACAATGTCGATCTGGTCATGCTCGATATCAAGCATATCGATCCGGACAAATATCACGCGATCACCGCCCAGTATCTTCAGCCGACGCTGGACTTTGCCCAGCGGCTGAAACGGCTGAAGCAGAAAATGTGGATGCGTTATGTTCTGGTCCCGGGTCTCACGGATGATACCGACGATGTGAACAAGATGGCCGATTATGTCGCCTCGCTGGGCGATATCGTCGAGCGTGTCGAGGTGCTGCCGTTCCACCAGATGGGAATTTCCAAATGGGATGCGCTCGGCCGCAAATACACGCTGCGCGACACGCCGACGCCGACCAATGATCAGACCGAGGCCGCCCGCGACATCTTTCGCGCGCGCGGTATGCTCGTGACCTGATGGGCGGGGCGAGGGCAGGTTTACGCCCGCGCCTTGTCACGGTTACGCAGATCCCAGATGTTTGAGGCCGCCTTCGGGCGGTTTCTGTTTTCTGACAAAGCTGCCTCTCCCTCTGGGTCATCCTCGGGCTGGACCCGAGGATCCAGGGCTACACGTTGTATGCTTGCTTGAAACTCTTTCTTATCAAAGGGTTGAGTGGAATGGATGCTCGGATCACGTCCGAGCATGACACCTGTGGGGACGGCTGACGGAGGCAGCAACCCGCACGTCTTCGGGGTTGTCAGCAGCCTGAGGCCGCCTTCGGGCGGTCTTTTTGGTTTTGTGATAGAATTTTGAGGACACGGGGTTTTCTCAGAGGCTTGCACTGCTCTTCTTTTCGATATAAACATATCTTTATATCTTGATGAAGGTGATGCCAAATGACGAAGCTTGATCTGGACGGTCTGGTCGATGTCCTGAAAGCGGTGGGGGAGCCCACGCGCCTCAGGCTCATTGCGCTGCTTGCATCCGGCGACCTGACCGTATCGGACCTCACCGATATTCTCGGCCAGTCGCAGCCGCGCATCTCCCGCCATCTGAAGCTTCTGGGCGAGGCAGGGCTGATCGATCGCTATCAGGAAGGCGCCTGGGCCTATTTTCGCCTGAAGGAAGAGGGCGCGCCGGCGCGGCTTGGTCGCGAGCTTCTGAAAAACGCTGCGGAAACCGATTCGGCGCTCAGCCGCGATGCGGCGCGCCTTGCCGCGGTCAAACAGGCACGCTCGGAAAAGGCGCTCGCCTATTTTGCCGAACATGCCGGTGACTGGGACGAGATGCGCCGCCTGCATATTTCCGAATCGGAAATCGAAGAATGTCTGGTGGCGCTGATCGGTCGCAAACCTGTGGAAAGCGTTCTGGATCTGGGCACCGGCACGGGCCGGATGCTGCTGCTCCTGAAGGACCTTTACCGCCGCGCCGTCGGCGTCGATGCCAGCCGCGACATGCTGGCGGTGGCGCGCGCCAATCTCGATGCCGAAGGGGTGACGAAAGCTGCGGTGCGGCTCGGCGACATCTTGAACCTGCCGCTGGAGAACGAGGACTTCGATCTGGTGATCATTCATCAGGTCCTGCATTTTCTTGAACATCCCGAACGCGCGATTGCGGAAGCCGCGCGCGTAATGCGGCCGGGCGGGCGGCTGGTCGTGATCGACTTTGCGCCGCACGGTCTGGAATATCTGCGGGCCGAACATGCCCATATCAGGCTCGGTTTTTCCCATCAGGCGATGTCGGACTGGATGACGGCTGCGGGACTGGACGTCGAAAAGGTTGTCGATCTGCCGTTTTCCGGCGCCGAGGAGCGGTCCCTGACGGTCACCGTCTGGCTTGGCCGCGACCGCCGTATCCTGATGGCATCGGAAGCCGAAACATATCATGCGAGGAGTGTCTGAATCATGTCTGCCAACAACGAGGCGCGCGGGAACGATCGCGCGATCGGCTTTTCATTCGAGTTTTTTCCGCCCAAGAAACCCGAGGCCGAGGCCAGCTGGTGGCGGTCTGTGCAGGCGCTCTCCGCCTATAGTCCCGAATTCGTGTCGGTGACCTATGGCGCCGGCGCCACCAGCCAGGCCCCGACCTATGCGGCCGTCAAGCGTCTGGTCGACGAGACCGATCTGGTAACGGCTTCGCACCTGACCGTGGTCAAGGCAACGTCGGGGGAGGTGGATGATGTGATCCGCCGGTTCCGCGATGCCGGCATCCGCCGTTTCGTGGCCCTGAGGGGCGATCCGCCGGGCGGCATCGGCACCGCCTACAGTCCGCATCCCGGCGGCTATTCGAATGCCGCGGCCCTCGTTTCCGCGCTGAAGACGATCGGCGACTTCGATATTTCAGTATCCGCCTATCCCGAAAAACACCCGGAAAGCGCCGACCGCACCGGCGATATCGCCATGCTGAAGGCCAAGGCCGACAATGGCGCCGATCGGGCGCTGACGCAGTTCTTCTTCGATAATGATGTGTTCGAAGATTATCTCAACGATGTCCGCCGCGCGGGCATAACGATCCCGGTGGTACCCGGCATCATGCCGATCCAGAACATCAAGCAGCTGAAAAACTTTGCCGCCCGGTGCGGCGCCAATGTGCCGGCCTTTGTCGACAGCCGCTTCGAGGGACTGGACGACGATCTGCCGGGACAGTTCGAGGCCGCCGCCGATCTGGCGGCCGAGCAGGTGCTCGACCTGCAACGGCGCGGCCTTTCGGACTTTCATTTCTACACCATGAACCGCTCGAAGCTGCAGATTGCGGTGCTCGACCGGCTTGGCATCATGCCTGATGACACGCAGATCGGCGCTGCGCCGGAGCGGCTGCGCGCGTGATGTAAAACATGCGCGGATATGGCCATCGGTCCGTAAATCAATGGCGGGCTGCGGTCAGTCCGCCATCCCTTCTTCATATCTGGCGGAAAGCGTCAGCCATTCCTCTTCGACCCTGGCGAGTTCCGCGGCGGCATTGGCGCGCGCCTGGATCATCACCTTGGCCTTTTCGGGGGAGCGCTCGTAAAGCTTGGGATCGGCGAGGTCGGAATCCAGCTTGGCGATGATCTGTTCGATCTTCGCGGTCTTCTTTTCCGCCTTGTCGATTTCCTTCTTCAGCGGAGCAAAGGCCGCGCGGCGATCGGCAGCACTCCGGCGCTGCTCGGATTTCGAGCGCGTGTCGGCGGTGCTTGCTGCATCGCTCTTCTGGGCCTTCCTGCCGCCGGAGACGATCAGCTCGCGATAGTCTTCCAGATCGCCGTCATAGGCCGTTACCGTGCCGTCATGCACCAGCCACAGCCGGTCGACAGTGGCCTCGATCAGGTGCCGGTCATGCGAAATAAGGATCACCGCGCCGGGATAGTCGTTCAGCGCCTGCACAAGCGCATTGCGGCTGTCGATGTCGAGGTGGTTGGTGGGCTCGTCGAGGATCAGCAGGTTGGGCGCATGGAAGGCGGCTAGCCCCATCAGCAACCGCGCCTTTTCGCCGCCGGACAGATCGCGGGCAGGGGTGTCCATCTTCTCCGTTGCCAGGCCCATCTGCGCCACCCGGGCGCGCACTTTCGGTTCCGTTGAATCGGGCATGCGTTTGCGCACATGGGCAACGGCGCTTTCATCGGGCACCAGATCGTCGATCTGGTGCTGGGCGAAGAAACCGGTCGAAAGATGCGGCGCCAGCTTGAGCGCGCCGCTTTCGGGTGCCAGCCGGCCCGAGATGAACTTGGCAAAGGTCGACTTGCCGTTGCCGTTGGCGCCCAGAAGCGCGATCCGGTCGTCATTGTCGATCCTGAGGTTGAGGCCCGTCAGGATCGGCTTGCCCGGGGCATAGCCGACGGACCCGTTTTCGATTGCGATGATCGGTGAGGCGGGCTGTTTTTCCGGCGCGGGAAATGAAAAGCCCTGAACGTGATCCTCGATCACGGCTGCGACCGTGCCCATTTTCTCCAACGCCTTGAGGCGGCTTTGGGCTTGGCGGGCCTTGGAAGCCTTGGCCTTGAAGCGATCGACGAAGCTTTGCAGATGCTTGCGGTGGGCCTCGTTCTTGGCCCGGGCCTTCATCTGCAGCTCATCAGCCTCGGCCTTTTGGCGCTCGAACTGATCGTAGGAGCCGCGATAGAAGGTCAGCTTCTTCTGGTCGAGATGGATGATCGCGCCGGCGGCCGTGTTCAGCAGGTCGCGGTCATGCGAAATGATGATGACGCTGTAGGGATAGCGGCGGATATAGTCTTCCAGCCACAGCGTGCCTTCCAGGTCGAGATAGTTGGTCGGCTCGTCGAGCAGAAGCAGGTCAGGTTCGGAAAACAGCACGGCGGCCAGCGCCACACGCATCCGCCAGCCACCGGAAAAGGACGAGGCCGGACGTCTCTGCGCGGTTTCGTCGAAACCGAGACCGGAGAGAATGCTGGCCGCGCGCGCCTCGGCCGAATGGGCGTCGATATCGACAAGCCGGGTTTGGATTTCGGCAATGCGGTGCGGGTCTGTCGCCGTCTCCGCCTCCGCCAGCAGTGCCGCACGCTCCTTGTCGGCAGCCAGCACGATCTCGATCAGCGGATCTTCCGTGCCCGGCGCTTCCTGCGCCACCTGGCCGATACGGGCCTGTTTGGGCAGCGATACCGTGCCGGTCTCGGAGGAAAGCGCGCCGGTGAGAACCTTGAACAGCGTTGATTTGCCCGCGCCGTTGCGGCCGACAAGCCCCACCTTCATGCCATCGGGAATGGAGACGGAAGCGTGTTCGATGAGCAGGCGTCCGGCGACACGGACGGAAAGATCGGAGATGGTAATCATGACAGCGGTTTTGTCTGAAAGAATGCCGTCTGGCAAGACGGTCCGGCGGAAATGCCGGTTTCGACGCCCCCGCAATCCGCCGGCGCGGGACAGATACGGCCATGACCCCGGCTCAGCCTCCAGGGATGTGTTGTATGGTTGATTTTGGTCAAAATTGTCACCCGCTTTCTCCGTTATGCGTGTTTGATATCGGCGACCGCGAGCCGAAAGGCGAACGGGCATGTCGTGCAATGCATCAAGGAGTTTCCAATGAACAGGGTCGTTATTGTAACCGGCGGTACGAGCGGAATCGGTTTTGAAACCGCCAGAAAATTTGTTCAGGAGGGAGACAAGGTCGTCGTTGCCGGTATCGACAAGCCTGAAACCATCGAAAAGGCGATGGAGGCGCTGGGCGAAATCGGCGACGCACGCTTTGTGGAATGCAATATCGCAAAGCCTGAAGACTGCGAAAGCGCCGTGCGGTTTGCCGTGGAAACCTATGGCCGGGTCGATGTCATGGCCAATGTTGCCGGCGTTGTCGGCAAGCGCGAGCCGTTCACCGAACTCGATATCGCCGACACGCTGAACACGGTTCAGATCAATCTGATGGGCACCATCCACATGGGGCATTATGTCAGCAGGGAAATGGTCAACAACAAGTCCGGGGTGATCATCAATGTCGGCTCGATCTGCGGGGTCATCGCCAACACCGAAAGCATCGGCTACCACGCCAGCAAGGGCGGCGTGCGCACGGTAACACAGGCCATGGCGCGCGAACTTTCGCCCTATGGCGTCAGAGTGGTGTCGGTTGCGCCCGGATGGGTCAAGACCGGGATGATCGACAAGACGATTGAAGAGGTCGGCAGCAAGCTGCACATGAAGGGCAGGATTATCGAACCTGCCGAAATTGCCGGCGCCATCTATCTTTTGTCGCTGCCGGAAGCGAGTGCCATCAATGGCTCGACCGTGATGGCCGATGACGGTTATTCCTCATTCAAGGGCGTCGACGGCTATCAGGCCTGAGACGAAATCGAGTTTGTGTCTTGCTGCAGAGGCGTTTGCGAACGCCTCTGCGGCGGGCGAACCTTTCCAGAATGAAAGATTCTTGCCGCCAAAAAAGCCAATTCCTGCATCAGGGCAATTCTCCGCGCAAAAATTGCAGGAGATGTAATCGTGAAACCTAATGTTGAATATCGAAGGCTGACGCTCTGTCTGGCCGTTTCTCTTGTCGCCGTGCCGCTGGCGCTTGGCCAACCGGCATTTGCCGCTGATGCAGCACCCGTGGCGGCACAGGATCAAGCCGCACGCATCATCCTTCTGGGCACGGCCGGTGGTCCTGTGGCGCTGCCGGATCGCTCCGGCATAGCGACGCTGCTGCAGGTCAATGGCAAGAACTATCTGTTCGATGCCGGCATCGGTGTTTCGCGCCAGCTCGCCAAGGCCGGCATTCCGGCTGAAAATATCGACGATATCTTCATCACCCATCATCACCTTGACCACAATGCCAGCCTGCCGTCGCTTATCGGGCAGGAATGGCTGGAGCGCGGACTGGCCGAGAAGAAAGGAACCGTCGGAATCTACGGCCCGCCCGAAACCAAGGCGCTTGTCGATGACAGCCTGGACTACCTCAAGACATCGGAACGGATATTCAAGGGCGACACGCCGCATATGACGTCTTCAAAAGGCATGTTCGACGGTCATGACATCGACAAGCCCGGCCTTGTCTATCAGGATGAAAACATCAAGGTGACCGCGGTCGAAAACAGCCATTTCGCCAACAAGACGGAAGGACCGGCAGGGCCGGACATTTCCTATTCCTATCGAGTCGACACGCCTTATGGCGACATCGTCTTTACCGGCGATACCGGGCCGAGCGAGGCCGTGGCAAAACTTGCCAAGGGTGCCGATGTGCTCGTCAGCGAGGTCCGTCTGCCCTATATCGCCGCCGACGGCACGCAAACGGCACAGCCGCCTTCGATGGATATCACCGCGGAAAACCTGAAAGACCTGACCGCGCATATGGAAACCGAGCATCTGAGCCCGGACAAGCTGGGCGCAATGGCCAATGAGGCCGGTGTCACCACCGTGATCCTCACCCACTACGCTGGTGGTCCGGCCGACGGATCGGACTATGACTTCGCAAAAGACGTCAGCAAGGTCTTCAACGGTCAGGTGATCGCCGGCCACGACCTGTTCGAATACGACCTGTTCCCGCCGGCCGTGTCGAATTCGTGAACCGCTGGCCGGTGGTTCAGGCGAATTGCCGGCCGTTTTCCGAGCGCAGGAAATAGACCAGGTCAAGCGACAGTGACGGTTGGCCGAGCATGGTCAGCATGCCGTGCACCTGACCGCGGTGATGGGTCTGGTGGTTGAAGAAATGCGCAAGCGTGGTGGCCAGCCGGTCTGTGTAGTTTTCGGGCGGATTGCCGCGTTGATAGGAAAATGTTCCCTGCAGGCTGGTCTGGTTCAGTCCGTCGATCAGGGCGATGATCTTTTCGTCCTCCATGCTCCGGTCATGGCGCAGCGAGGCAAAATCATCGTGCAGGATCGTATCGAGCTTGACCGGTCCCGTCGCCTTGCCGGAAAACCGGGTCATCCACACGCGGTCGGCGTAAAGCACGTGGTTGAGCGTGGCGTGGATGGAGCGGAAGAAGGCCCCGAGATCGCGTTTGCGCTGTTCATCCGAAAGTTCGGCGGCTTCGTCATAGATCAGGCCATTGGCCCAGGCATTATAGGCGGCGAACATACGGTAATGCTGCAGCATGTGGGGGGCTCCTTGCAAAACGGAAATCGCAAGCTGCAATCATAGGGCAGGCGTTAGTGTCTGCCTCATGAATTGTTGCGATGGCGGATATTCATCCGCCTTATGCCACGGCCTTCCGGCGGTCGTTTTCGCGTTCCAGAATGTCGCCAGCATCGATTTTTGCAATCGGCAGTCCGTCCGGCAGTTCGCCGGAAAGCTGAAGCGCCAGGTAGCGTCCGCAACACACCCTGAGAAACGAGGTGAAATTGCCGCTGTCATGACCCGCCTCGTTGGCCTCGTGATAGAGTTTTGTGATCAGCTGTGTCGTGGCAAGCCCGTCGCGCCCGCCGATTTCGGCAAGCACGGTCCAGAAAAAATTCTCCAGCCTGATGCTTGTCACCATGCCGTCAATGCGGATCGAGCGCGTCGTGCTGTCCCACAATGCCGGATCAGCCGCGATAAACAGTCTGCACATTGTCTCCTCCCGTTTCTCCCGGAGGCGAGTATAGCCCGATGACGGTAGAAGCGGTAGCGGCGAACCGGATGTGCTTGCTCACGTATCAAGCAGCGTCATGAACTGCGAAAGCCATGCCGGGTGGGCGGGCCATGCCGGTGCGGTGACCAGATTGCCGTCGGTGACCGCCTCGGTGACGGCGATATCGGCATAGCGGCCGCCGGAAAGTTTCACTTCCGGTGCGCAGGCCGGATAGGCAGAGCAGTGCCGTCCTTTCAAAACATCGGCGGCGGCGAGGATCTGGGCCCCGTGGCAGATCGCGGCCACCGGTTTGTTTTCGGCGAAGAAATGCTTCACCAGAGCGATCACCTGCTCATCGAGCCGCAGATATTCCGGCGCCCGGCCGCCCGGGATCACCAGTGCGTCATAGGCGGCGGGGTCGACAGCGTCGAAATCCGCCGTCAGGGCGAAGCGGTGGCCGGGCTTTTCCGAATAGGTCTGGTCGCCCTCGAAATCGTGGATTGCGGTCGGGACTGTATCGCCGGCCTTCTTGCCCGGGCACACCGCATCGACCGTGTGGCCGACGGCAAGCAGGGTCTGGAACGGCACCATGGTCTCGTAGTCCTCGGTAAAGTCACCGGTGATCATCAGGATTGTCTTCTGAGCCATTGTTTCCTCCTCGAAATGACAGGAGATAAATCTAGCAGCTCTGTTCCCCCTGCTGGTATTATGGACATACTACAGTGATCAGCCTGCGCTTTTGCGTCCCGGGTCGTCTTGAATTTTTCCGCAGTGCAGCACACCTTGAAGTTTAACAGAGGGAGACATTCGATGAGTCGCGTTCTTTATTCGCTCTGCGGCGCCGACAGTTCGGTGCGCTTTTCCCCGCATTGCTGGAAAGTCATTCTGGCGCTGAAGCACAAGGGGCTGGCATTCGAAGAACAGCCCGTGGGCTTTACCGAGATCCCGACGCTCGAGGACGGCTTTTCGAAAACCGTGCCGATCCTGAAGGACGGCGACAAGCTGATCGCCGACAGTTTTGCAATCGCGATCTATCTGGAGCAGACCTATCCGGATCGTCCGTCGCTGTTCAAGGGCGAGGGCGGGCTTGCCATGGCCCGCTTTGTCGAGGCGTGGTCGCAGTCCACGCTGCATCCGGCAGTCACCCGTATCGCGGTAAAACATATTCACGACATGCTGGCGCCGGTGGATCAGGCCTATTTCCGCGAAAGCCGCGAGGCCCGTCTGGGGGCGACGCTGGAAGAGGTGGCGACAGGTCGCGAAGCCGAGATTTCCGGGTTTTCCGAAAAATGCACACCTTTGCGTAATATGCTGAAATTTCAGCCTTTTATCGGTGGAAGTGAACCGCTTTTCTCCGATTATATCGTCTTTGGTGCGTTCCAGTGGGCGGCCTTGACCGGCAATACCGGACTGCTGGATCCGAATGATCCGGTGTCCAACTGGTTCGAGCGCTGCCTCGAATTTTCGGAAAAAGGCTGATATCTCCCGAAAATCCGGCGCATTCGCCCGCCGGACACGCTTCCATTTTGCTTCAAAGACCTCTATAGACCGGCCGAATTTCCCTTAACGAAATTAGCCAGAGGACGAATGATATGGCGATTGAACGCACTTTTTCGATGATCAAGCCCGATGCCACCAAGCGCAACCTGACCGGCGCCATCACCAAGGTTTTCGAGGAAAACGGCCTCAGCGTCGTCGCCTCCAAGCGGGTGTGGATGGCCAAGCGCGATGCCGAAGCCTTTTATGCCGAGCACAAGGAACGCCCGTTCTTTGGCGAACTGGTTGAGTTCATGTGCTCCGGTCCGACCGTTGTCCAGGTTCTCGAAGGCGAAAACGCCGTTCTGAAGAACCGCGAAATCATGGGTGCGACCAACCCGGAAAAGGCCGATGAAGGCACGATCCGCAAGACCTTCGCACTGTCCATGGGCGAAAACTCGGTTCACGGCTCCGACGCCCCGGAAACCGCAGCACGCGAAATCGCTTTCTGGTTCTCCGAAACCGAAATCGTCGGCTGAAGCCGGTTTTGACAAAGCTGCCCCTCACTCCGGGTCATCCTCGGGCTTGACCCGAGGATCCAGGGCTACACGGTGCATGCTTGCTTTAAACCCTTTCTTGTCAAAGGGTTGTGCAGAATGGATGCTCGGATCACGTCCGAGCATGACACCTGTGGTAACGGTTGACGGAGGCAGCAACCCGCATGTCTTCGGGTTTGTCAGCAGTCTGAGCCCGCCCTTGTGGCGGGCTTTTTCATGCGGACTTCTTGCTGTTCAGCCGTTCGGCGGCGCGTTCGCTTGCCGAGCGCCGGCTGGACAGGAACATGTGAAGGCGGGCGCGCACGCTGTCGAGAATTTCCGGCGGCGCGGTGCGCGGCGTACCGCAGTGATAGGGCGGCTCGGGATCATACTCCATCTGCAGCTGGATCTGCTGGGCGGCGGTCTTGTCCATCAGGTTTTCGACCACACGCAGCGCAAAATCGATGCCCGAGGTCACGCCCGCGCCGGTGATGCGGTTGCGATCCGTAACGACACGCTCTTCAACGGGGGTGGCGCCGAACAGTTCGAGCTGGTCGATCGCCGACCAGTGCGACGTGGCGCGATAACCTTGCAGCAGGCCGGCCGCGCCCAGCACCAGCGAGCCGGTGCAGACCGATGTGACCAGCTTGCAGCCCGGGGCAATGCGGCGCAGGAAATTCAGCGTCTCGTCGTCATCCATCAGCGCGATCTGGCCGGGACCGCCGGGAACGCAGATGATGTCGAGCTTCTGGCATTGGCCGAAGGTGGTGTTGGGCAGAATGCGCATACCGCGATCGACGATGACCGGGTCCAGATTCTTCCACAGGAGCTTGATTTCTGTTCCGGGCATCCGGTTCAGCACATCGGCGGGACCGAAAAGGTCAAGCTGTGTCAGACCCGGATACATGATGAAACCGACAGTCAGGGAATCGGAACTGGAAGGCATGTTTTCCTCGTTCAATCTTGGGGCCGCAAAGCCAAATCGATTAGAAACCGGATTAAGAATAAGACGTCGAGATTATTCGGCAAGCGCAAACTTAAGGGCGCATCATGTCCTTTTTATTGCCAGTCTCCGCGGGCGGAAAAATCCGCTGCGCGGGCTTCAACCCAGCCGCTGTCGCCGCCGCCCTTCAGGTGCTCCTTTTTCCAGAAAGGGGCGTCGGTTTTCAGGAAATCCATGACGAAGGATGCGCCCTCGAATGCGGCCTTGCGGTGAGAGGCTGCCGCAATCACCAGAACGATGTTTTCACCGGGGCTGATGCGGCCGTAGCGGTGGATTGCCGTAAGGCACAGAAGATCGAAGCGTTCGATTGCCGCATGTGCAATGCGGCTGATCTCGCTTTCGGCCATGCCGGGATAGTGTTCAAGTTCAAGGGCTTCCAGGCGTCCGTTCTCGTCGCGGCACAAGCCGGTGAAGCTGACAATCGCCCCGATATCGGCCCGGCCTTTGCCAAGGGCGGCCTGCTCAGTGGCAATGTCGAAGTCTTCGGCCTGGATGCGGACATCGGGAGACACGGACATCGCCTTCAGCCTCCCGTCATCGGCGGAAACAGCGCGATCTCGCGCGTGCCGGCGAGCGGGGCGTCATGTTCAGCGTGAACCCGGTCGAGCGCCACGCGAATCACCTCCGGTTGCTGCAGGGCAATTTCATACCCGTCGCCGCGGGTTTTCAGAAAGGCCAGCAGTGCGGAGACATCGTTCACGTCTTCCGGCAGGGCAATTTCTTCCTCGGTAACGCCGATTCGCTCGCGCACCCATGCGAAATAGACAAGTTTGGTCATCGCTCGGCCTCCACCACGTGTTTCAAACCGGCCCGGAAATAATCATAGCCGGTATACATCGTCAAAATGGCCGCGATCCACAAAAGCACGATCCCGGATTGTGTCGTGTAGGGAAAGACCTGATCGCCGGCAGGGCCGGCAAGCAGAAGGCCGATCGCGATCATCTGAAAGGTCGTCTTCCATTTGGCGATCCGCGTCACCGGCACGGAAACCTTGAGCCCCGCCAGATATTCCCTAAGGCCCGACACCAGCACCTCCCGGCACAGGATGATGATAGCGGCCCACAGCGACCACCCGGCAATCGTACGCTCGACATCGGCGGCCAGCAGCAACAGGCAGGTCGAGACCAGAAGCTTGTCGGCGATCGGGTCCAGCATGCGGCCGATATTGGATTGCTGGTTCCAGGCCCGCGCCAGATAGCCATCGAAGAAATCGGTGATCGAGGCAATCAGGAAGATTGTCAGCGCCGCCCAGCGCGCCGTGTCGGAACTGGAAAGCTTGCCCTCCAGAAAGAAGCACAACACGATCAACGGGACAGCAAGAATGCGGCCATAGGTCAGGAGGTTGGGGATGTTGTACGCTTTTGATGCCATGGCTTCATTCCGTGTGCTCGGCCTGCCAGGACCGGCAGTCCGCTCTATGTAGGCGCAAATTGCTTCCATTGCACGGTCAAGGTCAATGCCGGCGGCGATGAAACCTGTGTCATTAAAGGGTTTCGCCGGTTTAGACGGCTCTATTTTGCGCCGCCGTCATGGAAATGATTGTAGATCTGCTGTGCCATCGCCTCCGAAATCCCCTCAACGGCGCTCAGATCGGACAATCCGGCGCGGGATACGGCCTTGGCCGAGCCGAAATGCTGCAGCAGCGCGCGCTTGCGGCCTGGCCCGATGCCGGCGATCTCGTCAAGCGGGTTCTTGACCATCTCCTTCTTGCGCCGGGCGCGGTGTGAGCCGATAGCGAAACGGTGGGCTTCGTCGCGCAGCCGCTGGATGAAATAGAGCACCGGATCGCGCGGCGGCAGCGAGAAGTCGGGTTTGCCCTCCATGAAGAAGCGCTCGCGACCGGCTTCGCGGTCGGCGCCCTTGGCGATGCCGATCGCCGTCACCGCATCCGTGATGCCGAGTTCTTCCAGAATGGCGCGCACGGCCGTCATCTGCCCCTGGCCGCCATCGATCAGGATGACATCCGGCCAGGCGGGGAAGGGGGCGTCGTCGTCCACCTCGGTGGGCTGGCTGCGGTCGGGAATGCCGTGTTCCTTGACGAGGCGGGAGAACCGCCGCGTCATCACTTCGCGCATCATGCCGAAATCGTCGCCCGGCGTGATCTCGGTCGATTTGATGTTGAACTTGCGATATTGCGCCTTCACGAAGCCTTCCGGCCCGGCAACGATCATGCCGCCGACGGCATTGGTGCCCATGATGTGAGAGTTGTCGTAAACCTCGATGCGCCGCGGCGGTGTGGCAAGGCCGAAGGTTTCGGCAAAACCTTCCAGCAGCCGGGACTGGGTCGCGGTTTCGGCGAGCTTGCGGCCATGGGCCTCGCGGGCATTGGCCAGCACGTGATCGACCGCCTCGCGCTTCTCGCCGCGTTTGGGCACGGTGATATGCACCTTGTGGCCCGCCCGTTCGCCCAGCGCCATTTCCAGAAGCGCCTGCTCCTCGATCTCCTCAGACAGGAAGATGGCGCGCGGGATCGGCTTGTCGTCGTAGAACTGGGCCAGAAAGGCATTGAGGATTTCCGCCGCCGAAAGCGAGGGATCGGTCTTCGGGAAATAGGCGCGGTTTCCCCAGTTCTGTCCGGTGCGGTAGAAGAACACCTGAATGCAGCAAAGCCCGCCCTCATTGTGGATGGCGAAGACATCGGCCTCCTCGATCCCCGCCGGATTGACGCCCTGATGGCCAAGCACATGCGAGAGTGCAGACAGCCGGTCGCGGTAGATCGCGGCGCGCTCGAAGTCGAGTTCTTCGGAGGCCTGGTTCATCGCCTCGGCGAGTTCGGCATGCACCTGCCTGCTCTTGCCGGAAAGAAAGGCCTTCGCCTCCTTCACCAGTTCGCCATAGCCTTCTTTTGAAATCTCCCCCGTGCAGGGGCCGGAACAGCGCTTGATCTGGTAGAGCAGACAGGGCCGGGTGCGGCTTTCATAGACACTGTCGGTGCAAGAGCGGATCAGAAAGGCGCGCTGCATGGCGTTGATCGTGCGGCCGACCGCGCCGGCTGAGGCAAACGGGCCGAAATAATCACCCTTGCGGGCACGCGCGCCGCGGTGCTTGAACAGCGCCGGCGCCTCGTGATCGCCGGTGATCAGGATATAGGGGAAGGATTTGTCGTCCCGCAGCAAAACATTAAATCGCGGACGCAACCTTTTGATAAGATTGGCTTCCAGAAGCAACGCCTCGGTCTCCGTCCGCGTGGTGACGAATTCCATATGCGCCGTCTGGGTAATCATCCGCGTGATACGGTTGGAATGACCGCGCCCCTGGGCATAATTGGTCACGCGCTTTTTCAGCGAGCGGGCCTTGCCGACATAAAGCACGTCGCCATTGGCATTGAACATGCGGTAGACGCCGGGACTGTTGGGCAGATGCTTGACGAATTCGCCGATCAGGGCCGCACCCTTCAGCGCATGCTTTTCGGCAGCGGCATCGTTCCAGATGATCGATCCGGCCTCAAGCGTGGCGCCCGTCTGCGTCACCTCCGGCAGGTCGCCGTCGTTTTCGTCGTAGATGATGCCGCCATCGGACGGCGTCTGTCGTGTCATTCGTTGATACCTGTTACATCCGGCGTTTCCCAGGCCAGATGCTGCCCGCCATCGAGCGCAATCATCTGACCCGTGATCGAGGGCGTTTCGAAGAGGTAGCGAATCGTCGAACCGAATTCGCCAAGCTCCGGCCCTCTCCTTAAGATAAGAGCCGCGACCTGGCTTTCAAAATCCGCATCGCTCTGCCGGCTGTTTTTCAGCGTCGGGCCCGGTCCGATGGCATTGACGCGGATGCGCGGGGCGAAAGCCTGCGCCATGGTCTGGGTTGCCGCCCACAGGGTGCTCTTGGAAAGCCCGTATGTGAAGAAATTCGGTACCGGCGCCCAGACCCGCTGGTCGATCATGTTGACGATCAGGCCGTGTTCGCCTTCCGGCAGCTGTCTTGCAAAGCTTTCGGCGAGCATCAGCGGGGCTTTCACATGCAGCGCAAAATGCGCGTCGAACTGCTTCTGATTGAAGCTCTCCGCGCTGTCGGGGCGGAAAAGCGAGGCATTGTTGATCAGCAGGTGCACCGGTCCCATGCTGGCGTTGACCGCGTCGATCAGGCCCTCGGTCTCAGCAGAATCGAGGAGATCGGCAGAGAAGGCTTCGGCCCTGACGCCGTTTTCGCGCAATGCTGTGGCCAGCAGCCGGGCCTCGGAAAGAGAGGTGTGGGCATGAATTGCCACATTGAAGCCGTAATTCGCCAGGTCTTCGGCAATGGCGCGGCCAAGTCTCTTTGCGCCGCCTGTCACAAGCACGGTTCTGTCTGGCGTTTTCTGCTGCATATTCATGTTCCCTCGCTTCGGCCGGAAGTTTATATCGTTTCGGGCCGGTTAGCGCCAAATGGAATTTGGTGGTGTTGCTCGTCGCACTGGATGATTTTCCGAGGGTATGTCCAATTTAAATTAAATATAGATTGTGTGTAAATGGCTTATTAATTATAATAATCTGCATTATATGATTCATAAATACATTTTTAACCATCGATTTTACCTTAATTTTTAGAGTATTGAAATCATTTATCCCTAATTTTATTTTATCTCTCAAGCGAATACGGCAAGGTGACAGTTCCTGGTGAGCGTCCGGCTGCCGGTATCGACTGAAGGAGAGACAAGATGCGGAACATGAACAAGACACTGGCCGCTGCAGCAGCGGTCCTTATGGGCGCCGGCGCGGCTCAGGCCGCCGATGCAATCGTCGCTCAACCTTATGAGCCGAGCCCGGCAACCTATGTGGCTCCGACGCCTGTTCTGGACTGGAGCGGTGTTTACGTCGGTGGCGCGCTCAACTGGGACTGGGGCACTTTCGATGAAGGTGACTTCGATGCAGACGGCTGGGGCGGTACGCTGTTCGGCGGCTACAACATGCAGAACGGTTCGATCGTCTACGGTGTTGAAGGCGACCTCGCCACATCCAACCAGAGCCAGACCGTCACGCCCGGTATCAAGATGGAGCAGGGTTTCAACGGTTCGCTGCGCGGCCGTCTCGGTTACGCCCTGGACCCGGTTCTCGTATACGGTACGGCCGGTCTTGCCGGTTCGAGGCTTGAAGCCAAGCAGGCTGGCGACAAGGACACCCAGATGGGTTGGGGCTGGACCGTCGGCGCCGGTGTTGAAGCCATGGTCACCGAGAATATCTCGGCGCGCGTTGAATACCGCTACACCGATTATGGCGATCAGGACTTCAAGCTGAACGGCAGCAAATACAAGCGCAGCTTTGAAGAAAACACTGTCAAGGTTGGCCTCGGCGTTCACTTCTGATCGCTGATGCTCGCAGGCAATTCGGTAAAACCCGCCATCACGGCGGGTTTTTCTGTTCTTGAAGGGCGGCGCGAACAGCGTCGAACGTTTCAGATATGCGGCTTCAGCGTCCTGAAAGCCGGGAAGGTTTTCTGGAATGCCGCAGGCCAGCGGGTCAGCCGCACGCGATGTTCCTCCCATTCGCCGGGAAACCGTAGCATCAGATATCCAACAAGGCTGGCAAGCGCGAAATGACCGGCATTGAGCCGCTTGTCGAAGCCCGGCAGGTTTTCGTCGAGATAGTCAAGACCGCGACGGGCTTTCGCCCACTGCCGGTCGACCCAGGGCTGATGCCATGTTTCAGGCGTGCGGAAGCGCTTTTCATAGACCACCAGAACGAGGGCGTCGCAAATGCCGTCGCAAAGCGCTTCCATGCGCGCGACAGTCGCCCGCTTTTCAGGATTTTTCGGATAAAGCCGTTTTTCGTCCGAAAGACTGTCGAGATAGTGCATGATCGTGCGACTGTCATAAAGTGTGAGGCCGTCATCGGTGACAAGCGTTGGTATCTTGCCAAGGGGATTGGCGGCCAGCAGCGTTTCCGAAACTGCCGTTATATCCACCGGCACAATATCGACATCGGCGCCGACATGATGCGCCGCCATCACCACTTTTGCGGAAAACGGCGAGGTGGTTGCGTAGAACAGTTTCATCGCCTGCATCCTCCTGTCAGCTGTGAGACCCATCCTCTCTGGCAATCCAGAAACTGCGCTGACTTGCGAAACGGTCCTCGGCCAGACAGGTCCTGAGGAACGGCAGCAGCGTATCGAGCTCCGTCTTCAGCGTATAGGGCGGGTTGACGATGATGAGGCCGGAGCCGGTCAGGCCGTCATTGTCGCGGTCGCTCTTGACCGACAGCTCCGCGCAGAGAATTTTGGGAATACCGAGATCCTTGAGTGCGGCGTGAAATGCGGCCGTCGGCGCCCCTTTCTTGATCGGATACCAGAGACAATATGTGCCGGTGGCGAAGCGGCGATAGGCCTTGGAAAGGCCGTCTGCCAGCCGCTCGAACTCACCGTCCTTTTCAAATGGCGGGTCGACCAGCACGATGCCGCGCCGCTCCTTCGGCGGCAGGTGGGCCGCCAGCGCCAGCCAGCCGTCGAGCTTGGTTGCACGCACGTGGTGGTCGCCGGCAAAGCGCGCCTGCAGCGTCGCGAAGTCGGCTTCATGCAGTTCCATCAGCGACAGCCGGTCCTGCCTGCGCATCAGCATACGGGCCAGTTTCGGCGATCCGGGATAGGTGACGATATCTGAAGTTTCGTTCAGCGACCGCACGGCGTCCAGATAAGGAGCGAGCAGGGCAGCCACATCGTCGGGCATGTCCGAAGCAAGAAGCCGGCCGATGCCGGTGCGCCATTCGCCGGTCTTTTGCGCTTCTTCGCTCGAAAGGTCGTACTGGCCGGTCCCGGCATGGGTGTCGAGAATGCGAAAGGCGGCTTCTTTTCTCTGGAAATAGGTGATCAGCCGCGCAAATACCGCATGTTTCAGCACATCCGCAAAATTTCCGGCATGGTAGATGTGGCGATAGTTCATTGCGGCCCCGCATTGTGTTTGCCGGAGAAGTTATTATGAGTCTCGGGCATGTTTTACAAGCAGGCTCCGAAATGGAGCGCACATATTTCAAAAAGGGATTTTCGATGAGCAGAGAACCGGACGACCGCGTCGCCATTACCGAAAAGAAGACGCTCCACGATGGCTGGAGCCGTTTGGTCGATTATAAATTTACCTACACTTTCGGCGACGGAAAGACGGTGGAGCGCTCATGGGAGGTTTGTGAGCGGCCGGCCGCGTCTTCGGTCCTCGTGTTCGACCGTGACAGCAGAAAATTCGTTCTTGTCAGACAGTTCCGCGTTCCTGTTTACGCCATGGGTGAGGGGAGCGGTTTCTTTCTGGAGGCGGCCGCAGGCCTGATCGATGACGGCGAAACGCCGGAACAGGCCGCTATCCGCGAAGCCCGCGAGGAGACCGGATACGCCGTCGAAACGCTGATCCCGCTGCGCGCCATCATTTCCGCCCCCGGCCTGATGACCGAAAAGGTGCACTGCTATGCTGCGATCGTCGACGAGGCGATGCGTGTCGAAAGCGGCGGCGGCCTTGATGAGGAACACGAGGATATCGAACTCGTCTTCCTCACCTTTGGCGAGGCCATGGGCATGGTGGAAAGCGGCGAAATCTCCGACGCCAAGACCGTCGTGATGCTGCAATGGGCAGCGCTCAATCGTAGTGTCTTCGGCATCTAGTCGGAAAACTGCTCGGCCAGAATGCGCTCCGACCAGGAGCGGTTCGGGTCCGACAGCACCTTGGCGCGGGCGTCGGGGTCCTGCTCGATGCGCACGTGGAGCACGTGCTTGACCTCGGTGTGGTCGGCAAAGGCGTTGACGAGGCGTTTTTCCGGTTCCAGCACCTCGATATCGACAACCGACCGGTTCGGTAAAAGCGCGCCCCGCCAGCGGCGCGGCCGAAACGCGCTGACCGGCGTGATGGCCAGAAGTGGCGCTTCCAGCGGGATGATCGGTCCGTGCACCGAGAGGTTATAGGCCGTGGACCCGGCCGGCGTTGCCACCAGAATGCCGTCGCAGGCCAGTTCCGGCAGCCGGACCCGGTCATCGACCCTGACCTGCAGCTTGGCGGCCTGGTGCGACTGGCGCAGCATCGAGACCTCGTTGATGGCAAGCGCGATCGAGGAGGTGCCGTCGGCATTGCGGGTGGTCATGCGCAATGGCCGCAGCTCGTTCATATCGGCGGCCTGAAGCCGCTCATGCAGGTTTTCGACCGAATATTCGTTCATCAGAAAGCCGACGGACCCGCGATTCATGCCGTAAACCGGGATGTCTGAATTCATGGTTTCGTGCAGCGTTTGCAGCATGAAACCGTCGCCGCCCAGCGCAACGATGAAATCGGCATCCTCGGGCGATACATTGCCGTAGCGCCCGATGAGATCGGCCTTTGCCTTTTTGGCATCGTCGGCATCGGAAGACAGGAAGCACAGTGAAGGCGTTTTCTCGGGCATTACGCATTTCCGTTCGCGGGAAGGGGTATTTCGCCGCGCCAGATCACCCGAGCGGACAGTGTTTTGCAAGCCCCGTGCAGCAAGGTTCTTGGGCGTGAGCGCGAAAATACCGGTCAAATTGTTGATTTTTTCGTTTTACAGTGAGGTCAAATCTGCTACTGGGCATGCCCAATGCCCTTGTAGCTCAGTTGGTAGAGCATCTGATTTGTAATCAGAGGGTCGCGGGTTCGAATCCTGCCGGGGGCACCAAGTCGCTTTCAGGGTAGTCGCTGCCGGCGTTTTGAGAACGTCATTATTCCGGTTGCCTGCCCTGGCGCCATTTTGGAGAAGCCCGGAAAAGCTTGTCAAAATGCCGAGGATATTGCATGAAGTCGCGCCCGGCCGTGCCGGTCTGTTGTGCGCATGAAACCCAACGGCTTGATAAGCCGAGATGAAATGAAGGTATTGATATGCAGGTAACCGAAACGCTCGCCGAAGGGCTGAAGCGCGAAATCAAGATCACAGTTCCTGCGGACGATCTGAAAGCGCGGATGAACGAGCGTCTGGCGGAAGCCAAGGACAAGGTTCGGATCAACGGCTTTCGTCCCGGCAAGGTGCCGCTCGCGCATCTGAAGAAGATGTACGGCAAGTCGATCATGGCCGAGCTGATCAACGAGACGCTGCAGGAAAAGCCGCAGGCCGTCATCACCGAGCGCGGCGAACGCGCCGCCGGTCAGCCGAAGATCGACATGACCGAGGATGAGGACGAGGCAAATCGCGTCCTGAACGGCGAGATCGACTTCGAATTCACCGTCGCCTACGAAATTCTGCCGAAGTTCGAACTGCAGCCGACCGACGGTCTCAAGGTCGAGCGTCCGGTGGTCGAGATCGACGACGAGGAAGTCGAGGTTCAGGTCAAGGCCGTTGCCGAGAACGCCCGTGAATACGAGACCAAGGACGGTGCAGCCGAAAACGGCGACCGCGTCATCATCGATTACGTCGGCAAGATCGACGGCGAAGCTTTCGATGGCGGTACCGACACTGATTCGCAGCTCGTGCTCGGTTCCGACCGTTTCATCCCCGGTTTCGAAGAACAGCTCATCGGCGCCAAGGCCGGCGACGAAAAGCAGGTCAAGGTAACCTTCCCGGCAGAGTATCCGGCTGAAAATCTTGCCGGCAAGGACGCCGTCTTCGATGTGACCGTCAAGGAAGTCGCAAGCGCCGGCGAACTGGAAATCAACGACGAACTGGCCGAAAAGCTGGGTCTGGAATCGGCCGAACGTCTGCGTACGCTGGTGCGTGAGCAGATCGAGGGTCAGTACAACCAGTATACCCGCCAGAAGGTCAAGCGTCAGATCCTCGACCAGCTCGACGAACAGTATTCCTTCGAAGCGCCTGAATCGCTTGTCGATGCCGAGTTCGAGAACATCTGGCGTCAGGTCAATGCTGATCTGGAACGCAGCGGCAAGACCTTCGAGGATGAAGAAACGACCGAGGAAGACGCGCGTGCGGAATACCGCAAGCTCGCCGAACGTCGCGTCCGTCTTGGCCTGGTTCTCTCCGAAATCGGCGAAAACGCCGGCGTCGAGGTTGGCGAAGACGAAATGCAGCGTGCCCTCTACGACCAGATGCGTCAGTATCCGGGTCAGGAGCAGGAAATCCTCAAGTTCTTCCGCGAGACCCCCGGTGCTGCCGCTTCGCTGCGCGCACCGATCTTCGAGGAAAAGGTTGTCGACCACCTTCTGGAGAACATCGACGTCAAGGACGTCACCGTCTCCAAGGAAGAGCTGATGGCCGACGATGACGACGAGGTTGCCGAAGCGACCAAGAAGGCCGAGGAAAAGTCCGCGCCGAAGAAGAAGGCTGCTCCGAAGAAAAAGGCACCTGCCAAGGCCAAGGCCGAGGATAAGGCTGAAGCCGCCGAGGAAGCGCCTGCCGGCGAAGCCGCTGCGGAAAAACCTGCTGCCAAGAAGGCCGCTCCGAAGAAAAAGGCTGCTCCGAAGAAGAAGGCGCCTGCCAAGGCTGCTGCTGAAAAGTCTGAGGACAAGACCGAGGAATAATTTCCTCTTCTTGATTGAATATCAGGGCCGTCCGGTTTGTCGCCGGGCGGCTTTTTTGTTTCAGTGCCGAGGCAGGGCTTGAAGCCGTGAAAGCGCGTGGTTGGCGATTTCGAGCGGAATGTCTGCCAGTCGGTTGTTGTCGCGCATGAACCATACGGCCGAAAGGCCGCACCAGGCGGCAATCCAGACAAGCAGGCGGTGCGGGTCGAGGGCTGCCCGTTTGGCGATCTGCATGAGGCGCCGGTCAAAGATTGCCGGGTCGCGGGCGATGCGCAGCGCCGGGTCTGCGCCATCCGGATTGCAGAAGATATTGGCAAAGTCGAAGGCACGCGCCCCCCACAGGCCCTTGGGGTCGATGGCGAGAAAACCGCGACCTTCGAAATCCAGCACATTGGCGTGGTGAAGGTCGCCGTGCAGCGGCCCCGCGTCATCGTCCGCGCTGGCCAGAAGCGCGCGGGCATGGCTGGCGCATGAGGGCAGGATGCCGCCGAAAGCCGGGGCATTTTCGAAAAGGGCGCCAAAGCGTGTTTCAAGCGGTATCAACGTTGAAGGTGGCGTGTGAGGGCGCTTGCGGTGAAGTGTGGCTGCGACATCGCACAGGATGTCGCAGGCCTCGACGTCGCAGCCGTTCCGGCTCATTTCCATCAACGATCGGCGACCTTCGGCCCGCTCCATCAGAATTGCGCCATCTTCGGCGGCAAGCACCCGTGCCGCCCCTTCGCCGGCCCACCACGAGAGCAGGGCGGCGCCGGTCTTTTCCTCGTCGTCGGAAAACAGCTTCGCCATTGCGGGAACGCCCGCCTGCCGCACGGGTAGAAGCGCGCCGGTCGTCGTCAGGATCGGCTCACCGTCAACCTCAAGCTGCCATCGGGCGAGAACGGCATCGAACGGCGCACCTGCCGGTGTTGAAGGGCCGGCAGGCGGCGTTTCGCTGGTCATCTAATCGTCGGCAGCGCTTTCCAGCATCGCCATCCGGTTGGAGGCGTCGAGGCCGGCGATCTTGTAGGCTTCGGCAAGCGTCGGATAGTTGAACGTGTTTTCGACGAAATACTCGACGGTGCCCTTGAGGTTCAGCACGGCCTGGCCGATGTGGATCAGCTCGGTCGCGCCTTCCCCGACGATATGGATGCCGAGCAGGCGATGGGTCTTCAGCGAGAAGATCATCTTCAGCAGCCCGTTCTGCAGGCCCATGATGTGGCCGCGCGAGGTTTCGCGGAAGAAGGCAACGCCGCATTCGTAAGGGATGCCGCGTTCCTGGATTTCCTCTTCCGTCATGCCGCAGGTCGACATTTCCGGCACGGCATAAATGCCGTAGGGGAAGAATTGCGGCGGCTCCTGCGCTTCCGCGCCGACAGCGTGGCGGGCGGCGATGCGGCCCTGTTCCATCGAGGTGGAGGCCAGCGCCGGGAAGCCGATGACGTCACCGGCGGAATAGATGTGCGGCACTTCGGTCTGGAAGGTGATCGGATCGACCTTCAGCCGGCCGCGATGGTCGGCCTTCAGCCCGACGGCTTCGAGGTTCAGCGTATCGGTCGCGCCTTGGCGGCCGGCGGCAAACAGCACCGATTCGGCCATCAGCACGCGGCCATTGGAAAGCGTGACGCGGGCCTTGCCGTTGGAGGCTTTCTCCACCTTGTCGGCGCCTGCGCCGAACAGCAGTTTCACATTGCGGTCGCGCAGCTGGGCGGCGAAATTGTCGCGGATTTCGCGGTCGATGAAGTCGAGCATGCTGTCGCGCGGCTCGACCACGATCACCTGGGTATCGAGCGCGGAGAAGATCGTGGCATATTCGATGCCGATCACGCCGGCGCCGACGACGATCATAGAGCGCGGGATTTCCTTGATGTTGAGCAGTTCGTCACTGTCCATCACCGTCTGCCCGTCAAACGGCACATCCGGCGGACGATAGGGACGGGTGCCGACGGCGACCAGCACGGCCTCTGCGTGAACGCGCTGGATCTCGCCGCTGTCCTTCTCGATCTCGATGGTATGCGGATCGACGAAATGGGCAAAGCCGCGCACCTGGTCGACCCGGTTGCGTTCGAACTGCCATTCGAGCACGTCGATTTCATAATCGAGCGTCTTGATCAGCCGGGCGCGCAGGTCGTCGGCGGTAATCTTGTGCTTCACCCGGTAGGAACGGCCGTAAAACCCGCGCTCGCGCCAACCGGTGAGGTTGAGGACGGTTTCACGCAGGGTTTTGGAGGGGATGGTGCCGGTGTGGACGGACACCCCGCCCACCTGTGTACCCTTGTCGATGACCAGTGCGGTTTTGCCGAGCTTGGCGGCCTGAACCGCGGCGCGACGGCCGGCGGGACCGCTGCCAATCACGACCAGATCGTAAGAATCCATAAAACTACCCCGATTTGGTTATTAAAATTCCGGATGTGAAAATCCTCAAACGCGATAGACACACACTTAGAGGTTTTGCGCTTGCATGAAAACCGTCCCCCTTGATGTCCCCGGCTGACTGTTCGGTTGCGTGCGCGATTTCGATGTCTAGACGTCCAATGTGATGGTTTCACTAAATACAGCCACAAGCTGTGCCCTATGTCCATCCTGCTGTCATATCAGTTTCAGCCCCTTGAAACTGACATAGCCGTCCCGGCCGATGATGATGTGGTCGTGGACGGTGATGCCGAGCGGTTTGGCGCTGGAAATGATCATATGCGTCATGTCGATATCCGCCCGCGACGGCGACGGATCGCCCGAGGGGTGATTGTGGACGAGAATGATCGCGGTTGCCGAAAGCTCAAGCGCGCGTTTGACCACCTCGCGCGGATAGACCGGCGTGTGATCGACCGTGCCTATGCCCTGGATTTCGTCGGCAATCAGCTTGTTGCGCTTGTCGAGAAACAGGATGCGGAACTGCTCGCGCGTCTCATGCGCCATGGCGGCATTGCAGTAATCGATCACCGATGACCACGATCCCAGAACCTGGCGTTCCTTCAGCGTGTTCTTCAGGCTGCGCTGGGCAAGTGCGGAGATCAGCTTGAGGTCGAAGGCCACGCTTTCGCCGATGCCTGAAACCTCCTGCAAAAGCTCGGGCGGGGCGCCGAATACACCGCCAAGCGAGCCGAACCGGTCGATCAGCGCCTTGGCGACCGGCTTGGTGTCGCGGCGCGGGATCAGGCGGAACAGCAGGAGTTCGAGGATTTCATAATCGGCCAGCGCATTGGCGCCGTTTTCGCGAAAGCGTGCGCGCAGACGGTCGCGGTGACCGTGGACATGGCGTGTGTCCTTCTCGCCCGCGCCGCCCTGACGCTTGCCGCGCAACGGCTGTTCCGGCGGCTGATCGGCGAAGAAGGCACGTTCGTCCGCGCCGTCTTCCCGCATGCCGCCGGGTTGGGGCCTGTCGCTGTGATCTCTGCTGGGCGGCTTGGTCATCGGTGTTGCGTTAGGCGTTGAGGTCCGGCAGGCCGGGCCGGTCATGGCCGCCCGGCGACAGGGTGAAGACCTCGCAGCCATCCTTGGTGACACCGACGCAGTGTTCGTACTGCGCCGAAAGCGAGCGGTCGCGGGTGACCGCCGTCCAGCCGTCGTTGAGAACCTTCACATGCGGTTTTCCGATGTTGAGCATCGGCTCGATGGTGAAGATCATGCCTTCCTTCAGCTCCGGTCCTTCGCCAGCGTGACCATAATGGAGGATGTTCGGCGTGTCGTGGAACAGCCGGCCGACGCCGTGGCCGCAGAAATCGCGCACCACCGAGCAGCGTTCGCCTTCGGCATAGGTCTGGATCGCCTCGCCGATGGCGCCGGTGCGCGCGCCGGGTTTGACCACGGCGATGCCGCGCAGCAGCGATTCATAGGTGACTTCCAGAAGCCTTTCGGCCGCCCGCTTGATTTCACCGACCGGGTACATCCGGCTGGAATCGCCGTGCCAGCCGTCGAGCACATAGGTGACGTCGACATTGACGATGTCGCCTTCCTTCAGCGGCTTGGCATTGGGCATGCCATGGCAGACGACATGGTTGATCGAGGTGCAGCTGGAATATTTGTAACCGCGATAGCCGAGCGTGGCCGGCACGACGCCGTGATCCAGACCGAATTCGAGCACGAACCGGTCAACCGCCTCGGTGGTGACGCCGGGCTTGATGATATCGGCAAGGCCGTCGAGGCAGGCTGCCGTGATCTGGCAGATCTGCCGCATCCTTTCGAACGCCTCCGCATCATAGAGGCGTATCGATCCGTCATTCTTCAGCGGCGCGCTGGCCGCATCAACATAAGTTACCATGAGTTTTCACCGTTTGCGCGTCAGCCGGAGGCGCTTACTTGTCATCGACCGGTACTGTAGCATCTGGCGTGATGCTGTCACAGGTCACTGTGCATTTTATCGCATAGGCTTCAACACCGGCAGCCCGTGCGGCCGTGAATGCCTGTTGGTAGACCGGGTCGAGGTCGCCTGCAATCCGAAAGCGCGCACAATCGTTGCGCTGGATGACATAGACCATGGCGGCGCGGTTTCCCACCGCCACCATGTCTGCAAGTTCTTCCAGATGCCGCGCACCGCGCGCGGTAACCGAATCGGGAAACTCGGCAAGGCCCGGCTCGCGGATGAAGTGGACATTCTTGACCTCGACATAAAGGTCGGGCCGCCCGTCATCGCTCAAAAGCAGGTCGATACGGCTTTGCCGGCCGTACTTCTGTTCACGGCGGATGACCGGATAGCTGGCGAAATCCGCAATCAATCCGGCCCGGATCGCTTCTTCGGCAATCCGGTTGGGAAGACCGGTGTTGACGCCGACGGTCGTTCCTTCGGCCTCGATCATCTCGAAGCGATACGGATATTTGCGTTTGCCGTCGTCGTTTCTGGAAAGCCAGATGCGCGAACCGGGTGTCGTCAGGCCGCGCATCGAGCCGGTGTTGGGGCATGAGCCGGTGATCGGCGTGCCGTTTTCCAGGATGGCATCGAACAGGAAGCGCTTGTAGCGCTTGACGAGGCGGGCGGGATGAAGGGGAGGGTCGAATTTCATGGCTCCGGTTTTAGGCGCTTTGTGAAACGGCGCAACCGGCAAAACGGACAGGACCGCAAAGGCGCATAACGAAGACACGGTTGAAGGGTGCTTGCGCAATCGGGCCAAACCGGGCAGATTTCAGGCCATATCTGAGGTTCCGGCGCCGATGCGCCGGACAGCAACGGGGGTTTTAGGTCTTGAAAGCGTGTCGCGTCGTTCTGTCCATCATGTTTGCCGCTTTTGCAACGATGGGGCTTGCATCCTGCTCAACCACCTGCGGCGAACCCGATGTCTGTGCTCAGCCGACCCCGGCCTATCAGCAGATGAGCGATGATGACATTGCCACGATGAGCGCAAAGATGAACGGGCTGGCCGGGGTTTCCAACCGGCAGTAGCGGGGCGCATCCGGCCGCTCCTGCCGCCCGGCGCGGCGGCTCAGCCGGTTTTGTGGCAATGATGAAACAGACTATTAGCTTTTTTGCCTCAAAATTGACGCAAGCGCAGATGAATCTTGCGTTCGAGGGTGTTTTGGTGCTCTCGTTTCGTTGATCCTGCGAAAGTAACGGGGATCATACCGCTCACAAATTCCAAGAGGAAGAAAATGGAAGAGTTCCACAAGGTCAGGCGACTGCCGCCATACGTTTTCGAACAGGTCAACCGTTTGAAGGCGAACGCGCGAGCGGCGGGCGCCGATATCATCGACCTTGGCATGGGCAACCCCGATCTTCCCACTCCGCAATCCATCGTCGACAAGCTTTGCGAGGTTGTGCAGGACCCGCGCACCCATCGCTATTCGTCGTCCAAGGGCATTCCGGGCCTGCGGCGCGCCCAGGCCAGCTATTATGCCCGCCGTTTCGGCGTCAAGCTCAATCCCGAAACCGAGGTTGTTGCGACACTTGGCTCCAAGGAGGGCTTTGCCAACATGGCGCAGGCAATCACCGCGCCGGGCGATGTTATCCTCTGCCCCAACCCGACCTATCCGATCCACGCCTTCGGTTTTCTGATGGCCGGCGGCGTGATCCGCTCGATGTCGGTCGAGCCCGATGACAGCTTCTTTCCGCCGCTGGAGCGCGCGGTCAAGCACTCGATCCCGAAGCCGCTGGCGCTGGTGATCAACTATCCGTCCAACCCGACGGCACATGTGGCGACGCTTGATTTCTACAAGGAGGTCATCGCCTTTGCGCGCAAGCACGAGATCATCGTGCTGTCCGATCTCGCCTATTCGGAAATCTATTTCGACGATGCGCCGCCGCCCTCGGTTCTGCAGGTGCCGGGCGCCAAGGATGTCGCCGTCGAATTCACCTCCATGTCGAAGACCTTCTCGATGCCCGGTTGGCGTATCGGCTTTGCCGTCGGCAATGAGCGGCTGATTTCGGCGCTGTCGCGGGTAAAATCCTATCTCGATTACGGCGCCTTCACGCCGATCCAGGTAGCTGCGACCCAGGCGCTCAACGGCGATGGCTCGGATATCGAGGAAGTGCGTTCGACCTATCACAAGCGTCGTGACGTGATGGTCGAAAGCTTCGGCAAGGCCGGCTGGAATGTCACGCCGCCGGCGGCAACGATGTTTGCCTGGGCGAAAATTCCCGAACCCTTCCAGTCTCTGGGCTCGCTCGAATTTTCCAAGCTGCTGGTCGAAAAGGCCGATGTCGCCGTTGCGCCCGGTATCGGGTTTGGCGAGCATGGCGATCAGTATGTCCGGATCGCGCTTGTCGAGAACGAGCACCGCATCCGCCAGGCAGCGCGCAATCTCAAGCGCTTCCTCGCATCCTCCGATGCCGTGATGCCCGACAATATCGTCGCACTCAACGCCCATCGTTGAGGGCCAAGGCGGGGCGGGCCTGTGGCGCGCCGCGCCAAAATTCCACGGCCCGATGTTTCATTTCGCGATGAAACGATCTAAATGAGGCGCGGGCGTGCAATTGCGCGCCCGACGTTGAAATCTGGGCCACTAGGAATACCCCATGGCAGATGCCTTGAAAATCGGTGTCGCCGGTCTCGGGACCGTCGGCGCCTCGCTTGTGCGTATCATTCACGACCGGCAGGAGAGCCTTGCGGTTTCCTGCGGGCGCGCCATCGAAATCACGGCTGTTTCGGCCCGTAACCGCGACAAGGATCGCGGGCTCGACCTGTCCGGCGTCACATGGTTCGACGATCCCGTCACAATGGCGAAAACCGCTGATATCGACGTTCTGGTTGAACTGATCGGCGGCGCGGAAGGTGCGGCGCGTGCGGCGGTGGAGGCGGCGCTTGAGCGCGGTCTTCATGTGGTAACGGCCAACAAGGCGCTTCTGGCCGACAGCGGCGTGGAACTGGCGGCAGCAGCCGAAGAAAAGGGCCTGCTGCTGAATTTCGAGGCCGCTGTCGCCGGCGGTATTCCGGTGATCAAGGCGATGCGCGAATCGCTGACCGGCAATACGATTTCGCGCGTCTACGGGATCATGAACGGCACCTGCAACTACATCCTGACCCGGATGGAGAAGGAGGGGCTTTCCTTCGAGGATTGCCTAAAGGAGGCGCAGCGCCTGGGCTATGCCGAGGCCGATCCGACCTTCGATATCGAGGGCAATGATACGGCCCACAAGCTTGCCATCATGACCGCGCTTGCCTTTGGCTGCGAAATTTCCTGCGACGATATCTATCTGGAGGGGATTTCCAACATCACCCAGGAGGATATCCGCGCGGCTTCCGAACTCGGCTATCGCATCAAGTTGCTGGGCGTTGCCCAGCGCACCGAGGGCGGCATAGAGCAGCGGGTGCACCCGACCATGGTGCCACATGACACCGTCATCGCCCAGGTCGACGGCGTGACCAATGCGGTTGCTATCGAATCCGATATTCTCGGTGATCTGCTGATGGTCGGCCCCGGCGCCGGCGGCGACGCCACGGCCTCTGCCGTGCTCGGCGATGTCGCCGATATCGCCAAGTCGCGTCCGGGTACGCAGACGGTCGCCGCACTGGGACGGCCCGCAAAGTCGCTCGAACCATACAGGCGTGCACGCATGCGCAGCCACGAAGGCGGCTATTTCATCCGCCTGCGTGTGGCTGACCGCATCGGCGTGATTGCCGCGATTGCCCGCAGAATGGCCGACAACCAGATCTCACTCGAATCGATTGTCCAGCATTCGACCAATGGCAGCGACGAAGCCCCGACAAAGACCATCATCATGGTCACCCACGCAACCACCGAACTTTCGGTGCGCAACGCCGTGTCGTCAATGGAAAGCGACGGCTACATCGTCGGCAAACCGCAGGTGATTCGCATCGAAAAGCCCTGATATGACGGATTTTGCGGCAGGTTCGTGTGAACGCGCGGGCCTGATTGCAACCGTTCATGGTGGGTTCAGTCGCACCGCCCTAGACGTCTTGCCGGTCTCCGCAACAGGTTCGGAGAACCGGTCGGAAATCAGGGGATGCGGGATGAAGATTGACAGTGTCATCAGAGCTTATGGCGAGCCGGGCAATCGTGCAGACAGCAGGAATGCCGACGAGCGGACGCCGCGTGTTCGTCGCAAAAGCCCGGGGCTCGCGACGGTTGTGCTGTTGGGATTGGCATTCTGGACCGGTTTGGCATTGCTTCTGGTGACGGTGATATGAGGGCAGCCTGTCCTGGTGAACGACTTTGCGGGATGTGTAGCGGGGCGGCGAAACTTAGATCATGACATCGGTGCCCGATTGACGCTAAACAGGGGTGAGGAGACGTCCTTGTAAAGCGAGATCTGATGACGGAAAATCCCGCCAGCCGGAAAGTGAAGCAACGCGCCTTTCTGGGCGTCGAGCATTCTGCGCGCGCCCTGCGCTGGGTGCCGAGACTGGGCGCGGCCAGTGAAAACCGCGCGCTTGCCATGGCGCAGAGCCACGGCATTTCCGAACTGATTGCGCGGGTTCTGGCCGGTCGCGACGTATCCGTCGACGAGGCCGCGGAATTTCTCGAACCGTCCTTGCGGCAGCTGATGCCGGATCCCCACACACTGACCGATTGTGAACAGGCCGCATCGCGTCTGTTGCAGGCTGTCAGGGATGGAGAGAAGGTTGCGATATTCGGGGATTACGATGTTGACGGCGCCTGCTCGTCGGCGCTGCTCTATCGGTTTTTGCGCACGCTCGGCCTCGACGCGGAAATCTATATTCCCGACCGCATTTTTGAAGGCTACGGACCCAATCCGCAGGCAATCGGCGCATTGATCGACGGCGGCGCCGGGCTGATCGTGACGGTGGATTGCGGCTCGACCAGCCACGAATCCCTGGCGGTTGCCCGTTCACGCGGGATCGATGTTGTGGTCATCGACCACCATCAGGTCGGTGTCGATCTTCCCGAGTGCACGGCGCTGGTCAATCCCAACAGGGAGGACGATCTTTCCGGTCAGGGGCATTTGTGTGCTGCCGGCGTTGTATTCCTCGTGCTTGTCGCGACATTGCGCGCGCTGCGCCAGGCCGGCGACATGCGGGCAGGGCGGATTGACCTGCTGTCTTGGCTGGACATCGTGGCGCTTGCCACCGTGTGCGATGTGGTGCCGCTCAAAGGGCTGAACCGGGCTTATGTGGTCAAGGGGCTGATCGTGGCCCGCGCACTTTCCAATCCCGGTCTTTCGGCTCTTTTCAAACGCGCCGGGCTCGCCGGCCCCGTGACGCCCTATCATTTCGGATTCCTGATCGGGCCGCGGATCAATGCCGGCGGGCGCATCGGCGATGCCGCGCTCGGCAGCCGGCTTTTGACGGTGCATGATACCGAGGAGGCCGAGGCAATCGCCGAAAGACTGGATCAGCTGAACCGCGAACGGCAGGCGATCGAGGCTGCGATGCTGGAAGAAGCGGAAGCCGATGCCATCACCGAGTTCGGGACCGGCGAGGGCGTCGGCGTGATCGTGACGGCGCGCGAGGGCTGGCATCCGGGCATTGTCGGGCTTCTGGCCTCGCGGCTGAAGGACCGGTTTGCGCGTCCGGCCTTTGCCATCGCCTTTGATGCCAATGGCAGGGGCACCGGCTCCGGCCGTTCGATTGCCGGTTTCGATCTCGGGCGCATGGTACGTGCTGCGGTGGAAGAGGGGATCTTGATCAAGGGCGGCGGGCACGCCATGGCCGCGGGGCTGACCGTGCGCCGCGAAAAGCTTTCGACGTTGCGCGCCTTTTTCGAGGAGCACGCCCGCGAAGCCGTTGAAGCCCTTTCTGCCGATGCTGTGCTGAAAATCGATGGTGCGCTGAATGCCTCCGGCGCCACGCTCGATCTGATTGACCGGCTGGAGGCCGCCGGCCCCTATGGCTCAGGCCATCCGCAGCCTGTCTTCGCCGTTCCCGATCACAAGCTTCGCGATGCCCGGGTGATCGGCACTGGCGGCCATGTGAAGGTGACACTGGAAAGTGCGGACGGCGCGCATCTCGATGGCATTGCCTTCCGCGCCGCCGACAAGCCCCTTGGCGAGATGCTGCTTGCTTCGCGCGGCCGCAGGCTCAATGTCGCAGGCTCGCTGTCCGGCGATTACTGGCAGGGCCGGCGACGGGTGCAACTGAGGATCATCGACGCTGCCGAGCCTGCCTGACGGTGTCCGCCATCAGCGCCGGCTGCGGATCAACCCGACCATGAAGCGCCAGCTGACCTCGACCGCACCGGCTTCAACGGCAACCACGCGCCGGGACATCGGGATATCGTAATGTTCCTTCGCGGTGCCCGGATACTGGACCCATCGGCGTTCCATGCCCAGCAGGTCGGCCATGGCGTGAAGTTCCGCGCTGGTATCGGCCAGCATGTGGCACATCACCATGCCCTTGAAGGGCCATTTCATATCATCGACGTAGACTGCCATGACTGTATTGTTGCCGATTTCCAATGTGAGCGGGTCGTCATATTTGAAACGGGGCATTTGTCAAGCTGACGGCCCGCAGGCAAGGCAGCGTGTTTCGTTTCCCGATTGTCGTGAGTGATGCCGAACCTGACGCTTGGCATCCTGTCGGGTTTACTCAGGGGAAGTATGACGCCGTTTTGTACGTTCATGCTTACGTTTAGCTCGTGTAACCTGTTATCCAGCAACATGGCCAATGAGCGTTCCAAACGCTTAGGAAACATACAGAGTATGCCAGGAACGTCATGATTTTCAGTGGTTTGACCAGTCGCGACGGTGTTTTGATTGACGAACTGAAACGGCGCAAAACTTACAATAGGTTGTAAATGTAATTTCTGAATCTACTAGGGGTGATATTAATCAAACCTTGCTTGAACACACTATTCTTTTGATGCCGATTGAACTTTGTGAGCATGGACAGCTTTCGGTAGAAGTGTTATTTTGATCTTTAACAATAATAAAGAAATCTGAAATTTTGGGTCGAGTTGTGAGAAGTGAGCCTTGCACAGCTTTGACAATCAACACAAAGACCTCTCCGGTATCGGTAAATGCGCAGGTTCAGGTCTGCGGAATGCCGATCGGATTTGTGAAGATATATGGTCTTTGTCGGTTGATGTGCCTGCGCTGGGCCGAAATGTTGCAAGCGCCGCGCAATCGTTTTCCGATCTCCGGGGAGCAGCCGGATGGTCGGACGTATTCTACGCGGCAATGAAGTTTTTCCAGTCATTCGAAATACCGGACCGGGTCAATCTACCGATATTGCTGTCGCTGATAGTGGCCGGTGCGATGAGTGGGCAAGAAGGAAATGATAGCGCTGTCTGCCCCGTCTGATGTGGACAGCGGCAGGACAGCTTTAAAGCGCAGTGGTGGAAAGTTCGCGACCGGCCGGATTTCAGGACAGGCTGACTGTCTGAAACGGGGTGCGACAAACCACAAGGCGGCAAACACATGGAGGGAATCATGCAGACCATGGCTACAAATATTGTTTTTGAAGAACATCAGGCCTTCGGAAACGAGGATGAAAAACATCTTCTGGATCTGATAGAGACCGCCGTATCGGTTGCGATCCGTCTGGGATACAGCGACACGGCAGCTGCGCTTTTCAGCGCGTGTGAAAGTGTTCATGTGAAGGGGGCGGGCGACATGCCCATGCCGTCGGTATCGGAGAACGCGCACCGTTGACTGTCTAGGCCGATGGCGTCACAAGCAATAACAGCGTTTCGGCGTGCGGTGTGACGTGATGGCAAAGGGCTAGTCTTGCGAATCTGGATTTTGACGGACGGGAAGATCGGCGACCGGGTGCAGTGTCTCGGTGTGGCTTCGCGTCTCGGGGAGGATCCCGAGGAAAAGGTGATCCTGCCCGGGAAACCCTGGGAATGGTGGATGCCGCATGGGCCCGTTCCACTGAAACACAGGCCGGGGCACCCCGGAAGCCCGATCGCGCCGCCTTTTCCTGATGTTGCGATTGCCAGCGGACGGCGCATGGTGCCTTACCTGAAGGCCGTGAAGAAGGCGTCCGGCGGCAAGACCTTCACCGTGTTTCTGAAAGACCCGCGGATTGGCGCCGCGGCGGCCGATCTGATCTGGGTGCCGCGTCATGACCGGCTTCGCGCCGACAACGTGCTGGTCACCGATACCGGCCCGCATCCGCTGACCGAAGAGGCGCTCGCCGCTGCGGTGGCCGAACGCCCGGCGGAATGGGAAAGCCTGCCGTGCCCGAGGCTGGGATTTCTGATCGGCAATCCGGTCTCCGGTGCGCGCGATGAAGATGCCGCGCTGAACCGTTTTCTGACGCAGATCGATCATGCCAGAAGCGCGGTCGGCAGCATCATCGTCACGCAGTCGCGACGGACCCCGGAGACGGTGATGACGGCGCTGCGCGCGCGGCTTTCCGGCTTTCCGCACTGGATCTGGTCGCCGGAAGAACAAAATCCCTACCGCGCGCTGCTCGGTTTTTGCGATATGCTGGCCGTGACCGGCGATTCCCACAATATGGTCAGCGAAGCCTTGTCCACCGGCAAACCGGTGTTTCCGCTTGTGCCCCATCATCTCAATCCGAAGCTGGCGGGCTTTCTGAAACGACTGGAGGAAACCGGCCTGACACGGCCGTTCGACGGGCCGCTCAAGCCTTACGACTATCAGCCTGTGGATGCCACGCAGACGATTGCAGAGGCGATTTTGCGCGGTCTTGCCGCGCGTGAGCAAAAGCCCGGATAATCAGGCGATCCTGATCGTGTCATCGGGGAAGGCGAGTTGCTCGCGCGCCCGCCACTCGGGAGCCACATAGTTGATGATCAGGGATTTGCGTACGCCTTCGATCGGACGTCGCTGAAATCCGTGCCAGGTATTGTCGGCGGGCACAAAGGCCATTGCCAGATTCGGGCCGAAAGGTGAGCGGCCGACATGCTCATCCTTGGAGGCATAGATATCGGTTCCGAGCTCTTCATGTCCCGGTCCGTCGGAAAGATAGATCAGCAGGGTAAACAGCTTCACGCCGATATCGGTATGCGGCTCCAGCCAGAAGCCATCCATGTCCTGAGCGTATTCGATCCTGAGGTTCGCCCCCTCGATATTAGTACCGAAAGTTCGCTGGATCACGCCGGCCATGTCAAGCGACTGGAAGGCTGCCGCAACCGCCGCGCAACTGCCATGCTTTGCCCTGTTCTCCCGGTCGAAATAATGCCGGCTCTTGTTGTGAATCTCCCGCGTGCCCGATCGTCCTTCATGGTCACGACGTGGAAAATCAAGTTTTTGCAAATCGGAAAGAAGTGTTTCCGGAAACATGTCCTTTGCCAGCCAGTACCGGTAAGGTTCATTGCCTTCCTGTGCATTTAAGAAAGAATTTTTTAAGTATTTCCTAATGCACTTATCATGAACGTCGGTCATTTTACAGGCCATTTTACGTTGCGTTGACGCAAAATATAAATGTATAATTTGCGCATCACAACTATAAAATGTAGTAATGGATAAGGTCTATTTACCGGGTTTTCCGGTTTTTCCCTTGCGGCGGCCACGTTGTTTCTGCTCGGCCGGTTCCTCATAGGAGCCGGCGCCGATCTTGCCCCGTTTGACCGGTTTGGCATCGCCGCCACGCGGTTTTTCGGTGCGCCCGACGGTCATCTCGTCCAGCGTGTTCTTGCGGAACAGTGGCTTGGCCGTATCCGTGCCGGGGCCCATATCGTCCAGAGACGGCGGCGCGAAATAGGATGATGTGTTTTTGTCGGCCTGTCGCGACTCGGCCTTTTCCAGCTTGTCGTCCATGCCTTCCAGTTCGGCAGCCTTCAGGCGCTTGATCTCGTCGCGCACACGGGCGGCGGTCTCGAAGTCGAGATCCGCGGCGGCATCGCGCATCTGCTTTTCGAGCGCCTCGAGATGGGCCTGCAGATTGTTGCCGACGAGGTGTCCATCCTGGGCAAAGCCCTTGCCGCCCTTGGTGCCGATATCGGCGCGGACATGATCCTTTTCATATACGGAGTCGAGAATGTCGGAAATCCGGGCCTTGACCGATTCCGGCGTGATGCCGTGTTCCTCGTTATAGGCGAGCTGTTTTTCGCGGCGGCGGCTGGTTTCGTCCATGGCGCGCTGCATCGAGCCGGTCACCTGATCGGCATAGAGGATCACCTGCCCATCGACATTACGGGCCGCACGGCCGATGGTCTGGATCAGCGATGTTTCCGAGCGGAGGAAACCCTCCTTGTCCGCATCCAGAATGGCAACGAAGCCACATTCGGGAATATCGAGACCCTCACGCAGCAGGTTGATGCCGACCAGCACGTCGAAAGCGCCGAGCCGCAGGTCGCGGATGATCTCGATGCGTTCCAACGTATCGATATCGGAATGCATGTAGCGCACGCGGATGCCCTGTTCGTGCAGATATTCGGTCAGATCCTCGGCCATGCGCTTGGTGAGCACCGTCACCAGTGTGCGATATCCCTTCGCCGCCACATCGCGGATTTCCGACAGCACATCGTCGACCTGGGTTTTTGCCGGGCGGATTTCGACCGGCGGATCGATCAGCCCGGTCGGGCGGATCACCTGTTCGGCGAACACGCCGCCAGCCTGCTCCATCTCCCAGCCGCCGGGCGTGGCCGAAACCGCAATCGTATCCGGGCGCATCGCGTCCCATTCCTCGAAGCGCAGCGGCCGGTTGTCCATGCAGGAGGGCAGGCGGAAGCCGTATTCGGCCAGCGTCGCCTTGCGCCGGAAGTCGCCGCGATACATGCCGCCGATCTGCGGAATGGTGACATGGCTCTCGTCGATGAAAATCAGCGCATTGTCGGGAATATATTCAAACAGGGTCGGCGGCGGTTCGCCGGGTTTGCGTCCGGTCAAGTAGCGCGAATAATTCTCGATGCCGGGGCAGGACCCGGTTGCCTCCATCATCTCGATATCGAAGCGGGTGCGCTGTTCGAGCCGTTGTGCTTCGAGAAGACGTCCAGCCTTTTCAAGTTCTTGCAGGCGTCCTTTCAACTCTTCCTTGATCGATTTTATCGCCGCATTCAGCGTCGGGCGCGGCGTGACGTAGTGCGAATTGGCGTAGATTTTCACCGATTGCAGGTCGCCGGTCTTCTGCCCGGTCAGCGGATCGAATTCGGTGATCTGGTCGATCTCGTCGCCGAACATCGATATCCGCCAGGCGGCGTCTTCAAGGTGGGCCGGGAAGATTTCGATCGTGTCGCCGCGCACGCGGAAGGAGCCGCGCTGAAAGTCCATGTCGCGGCGCTTGTATTGCTGGGCTACCAGATCGGCGAGCAACTGGCGCTGGTCGAGTGTATCGCCGACCGACATCTGGAAGGTCATCGCCGTATAGGTCTCGACCGAACCGATACCGTAGATGCAGGAGACCGAAGCGATGATGATGCAGTCGTCGCGCTCGAGGATCGCCCGGGTTGCGGCATGGCGCATCCGGTCAATCTGCTCGTTGATCGAGGATTCCTTCTCGATATAGGTGTCCGAACGCGGCACATAGGCTTCCGGCTGATAGTAATCGTAGTAGGAGACGAAATATTCGACCGCATTATCGGGGAAGAAATTCTTGAATTCGGAATAAAGCTGCGCGGCCAGCGTCTTGTTCGGGGCCAGAATGACGGCGGGCCGCTGGGTTTCCGCGATCACCTTGGCCATGGTGAAGGTCTTGCCGGAGCCGGTGACGCCGAGCAGAACCTGGCTGCGGTCGCCATCATTGAGCCCGCTGACGAGATCGCGGATCGCGGTCGGCTGGTCGCCCGAAGGCTTGTATTCCGTCTCCATGCGGATCGGAATGCCGCCTTCGGATTTTTCCGGGCGTTCGGGCCGGTGCGGCGTCCAGATCTTGCCGTCCTTGAACAGCGGATTGCCACTCTCGATCAGCTTGGACAAGGCATCAACGGTCGCTGTAACGGCGCCGGGGGCAAGGTTCTTGGCATCTTCCAGCGAGACATCGACACCTGAAACCGGGTTGAGGCCGGCGGCCGCACGCGTCTTCGGATCCGTCGACGCGCCGATCGATACGCCGCGCGATGTCCGTCCCGCGGTTGCGTCCCCGCCGCTTTCGGATGCCTTCTTGCGGTGCTTTCCGGCTCTCGAGGCAAGTTTCCGCTGCGAATCCGCGCTTTCGGCTTCGGCCTCGCGCTCGAGGTTCGCCAGCCAGTCGCTCATCGAACCATTCTGGGGCTCGCCCTCAAAAGGCGCCTGCGGTGCCTCTTCAAAACCGGGTTTTTCGGAAGATTTCTTGGGTGTTCTGGCCATGCCGCGAATATGGAGCGAGTCAGGATAAAAGAAAAGGGCGGGAGGGTAGAAAGTGAACAAAAAAGGAACGACCGTCCTGCCGATCCGTAGTTCAGGCCACGAGCCCTTAAACGGACCTATTCTTGCGGTATTGTTTCCACATTTCTCATGTAAGTATTTTCTAATACGAACTGCAGGACGGGTTGGTGGAAAGTCTGTTTTCATGTGCCCGATGACCGCGTCCCGCATAGACCACCGCGCAATACAGTGAAACACGATGACATCCAGACAATCCGCTATCTCGGCGGTGCGTTTTGGCTATGGACTTCGTCCAGGCGAAGACGCGCCCGGTGGCCCGGAAGGGGTCATGCAGCAACTGCGCTCGGCGAAAGATGAGGCGCTGATGTTCCCGCCTGAGGGGACAGGGGAACTCCGCCAGCGCGCAATCGCGACATTCATGAAGCGACGGGACATGCGCAAGGATCTCGAAGGCGAAGATCTGCGCGCGGCGCTTAAAACCGTCCGTCAGGAAAACGAAAGACGGTTCCGCAGCGATGCGATTGCGCGGACCGCCCAGTCTGTCGCTTCGCCGAACGGGCTTCAGGAACGGCTTGCCTTCTTCTGGACCGACCATTTCTCGGTCTCGTTTCGCAAGAACGAGGATATGCGCCAGTTCACGCCGCTCTTTGAGGTGGAGGCGATACGCCCCAATCTGGCGGCCGATTTCAGCACGCTTCTGAAAGCGGCAACCCTGCATCCCGCGATGATCTTCTATCTTGATCAGTGGCTTTCCGTCGGTCCGCACTCGGCCCGGGCCGGCAAGCGCGGTCTCAATGAAAATCATGGCCGCGAGCTTCTGGAACTGCACACGCTCGGGGCCGGCTCCGGCTACACGCAGACCGATGTGCGGCAGGCTTCCCTGTTGATGACGGGGCTGACGATCGACCGTCCGGGCGCGGAGACGATCTTCGATGGCAAACGCGCCGAGCCGGGCACGTTCTCGGTCCTTGGCAAGGTTTACGGGCAGGACCGGAGCGATATCGCGGACATCAACAGGTTCCTCGACGATCTTTCCGTCCGGCCGGAAACAGCGCGGTATATCAGCCGAAAACTCGCGACCTATTTCTTCTCCGAGGATCCTTCGCCGGAACTGGTTTCCGCAATGGAGCAGACCTGGCGCCGCACAGGCGGCAATCTTTCGGCTGTCTATGAGACCATGCTGGCCGATCCCGCCGCCTTCACCATGCAGCCGCGAAACATCAAGCTGCCTTTCGACTACGTTGTCTCCTGCCTGCGCGCCCTGAATGTGGATGGCGAGACGATTGTCAGTGACGAAAAGCTCGGCGGAACCGTCAACTATCTGCTGAAGACGCTGGGTCAGCCGGTGTGGGATCCGCCAAGCCCGGAGGGTTTTGAGAGCAACCGCGCAAGCTGGGTCAACGGCAACCAGCTGGCGGGCCGCATTGTCGTATCGCGGAACCTGATCAACAAGTTCCGGAAAGATCAGGAGCCGGTCGATTTCGCCAATCGAGCGCTTGGGCCATTGCTGAGCGAAAACACCGGAACGCTGGTGAAGCGGGCACCGAACCGGACGGCTGCCATGACGCTTGTTCTGGCATCGCCGGAATTCAACCTTCGTTAGGAGTTGCATCATGTCGATTGTGTTCAATCCTACGCGGCGGTTCCTGCTTGGCGGGGCCTGCTCGCTTGCGGCGATGCCGCTGATGACCAGCTTTGCGCTGGCCGAAGGCAATGGCGATAACCGTTTCGTCGCCATCATCCTGCGCGGGGCGATGGACGGTCTCGATCTGGTTCAGCCCTATGGTGATCCGGCCTATGCGGCGCTGCGACCGGAACTTGCACTGACGCCGGATCGCGGGCTTCACGATCTCGACGGCCGCTTCGGGCTGCACCCCGCTGCCGGCTATCTTTATCCACTCTGGCAAAGCGGCGAGCTGAGCTTCGTTCATGCGGTTTCCACGCCCTATCGCAATGCCCGCAGCCATTTCGATGGGCAGGACATACTCGAGACCGGCGGAAGCGGCCGCGCCGGAAAGGACGGATGGCTTAACCGGGCCATCGGGCTTTCGGGGCAGGGGCGTTTGAGGGCCATCGACGTGGCATCGGATTCCGACCTCATCCTGCAGGGTGAAAACGATGCGGAAATGTGGTCTCCAAAGGCCAATGTGCCGATTTCCGCCGACGAAATCATGTTTTTCGAGTCGCTTTACGGGCAGGACGAAGACTTTGCCCGCGCCTTTCAGCAGGCGCGCAGCGCCGACATGAGCGCAGACGAGATTTTCGGCGGCGAAAAACTCGGCGCCTCCACGGAAGGCCTGGCGAAGCTCGCCGGTGGTTTCCTGAAAGAAAACTACCGCGTTGCCGCTTTTTCCATCAATGGCTGGGATACGCATGCCGGTCAGCCTGATCTTTTCAGGCGGTCCGCGGGTAGTCTTTCATCGGCGATCCTGACGCTGAAGAACGAAATGGGACCCGCCGCATGGCGCAAGACGGTGGTCCTTGCGATGACGGAATTCGGGCGTACTGCCCGCCAGAACGGCACAGGCGGAACCGACCATGGCACCGGCGGCTGCGCCGTCATCGCCGGAGGCGCTTTCCCCGGCGGCAGGGTCATGGGCAACTGGCCCGGCATCGGCGATGGTGATCTTTACGAAAACCGTGACCTGATGCCGACCGGCGATATTCGCGAAGTGGCAGCCGCCTTGCTTTACAGGCAGTTCGGACTGGGCGCCGCAGCCCTGACAAACAGTGTTTTTCCGGGGCTCGATTTCTCGCCGTCATCCGTGTTTGTGCGGGCCTGAAACGCAAGTCACCCTTTCAAGGAACAGAAAACCGGCTTGGGGGGCCATTCAGCCCAACAGCCTCAGTTCCTGAGCACGACATAGGCACGGATAAAACCGTCATAGAGCATACGGCCGCGCCACAGCGCGAACGGCCAGACCCACCAGACGAACAGCACCAGCAGGGTCGCTGCATTGAGCACCAGGATATCGACGATTGCGCGCTGATCGGTGCCTGCGGTTTCGAGCCATGCGACCGCTTCGGCAACGGACGATGCTTTCGGGGTTCCCAGGGCAATGGCGAACTGGATCAGGTTATTGGCGATAAGCGGCCAGAACTTGAGATATTCACGCAGGACTGTCTTGCCGGGGGGAAGCGGCGGCGGAACCTTGGCCAGCGCATCGGGCGTGACATGAAGCGACATGAGCCGCTTGCCGGGCGTCCAGCCGAGAAAGATCGTAGCCAGTGCCAGAGCCAGTGGAAAGGCGATGAGCTGGAGCGAGGATACGCTTCTCTCGATAAACGGCGAGGGAAAGACCGGATCGTCATTTTCGTCGAGCTGGATTGAAACGGAACGGGTGAAGGTTGCGCCGTCTTCTTCGCCTTCGCGGCTTTCAGACACCACCGCCAGACGCTTTTGCGGCAGGAAAAAGCTGTCGATGGAGCACAGGCGGGCGCTGATTTTGGTGTCGTTGGCGTCGGATTTCGGCCAGTCTCGTTCGATCGCCGCGAAGACCGGCATGACGTCGCGATCCGCCGGCGTGCAGGTCCGCGTATAGAAAAACGAACTGGCAACTCCATCCTTGAGTTGTGGGACGACCATTGTCAGAGCGCCGACCACGAAGGTAGCGAGAATGCCGTAGGCCAGAAAATCGATGATGAGTGCGGCAAGCCGGCGCAGGAACAGGCGCGGTGGACGCTGGGGAACGGCAGTCTGGTCGCTCATGATCAACCAGCCGCTTCGCTGGCGGCGGATGAGCGCGTCGCAGGCACGGGGGAGGGTTTTCCGTTTTCATCCATGGCCACCATGATGAACTCGGCCTCGGTGACCTTTTCGCGTCGCGGCCGGTCGTGGCGGTGAACCCACGCCTGGACATCGATCGTCATCGAGGTGCGGCCGATGCGGGAAAACGCGGTATAGACACACAGCGTATCGCCGATCTTCACCGGCTTTTCGAATGTCATCGAATGAACGGCGGCGGTTACCGTGCGCATTCCGGCATGTTCGGAAGCTGCGACGAAAGCGGCCAGGTCCATCTGCGACATCACCCATCCGCCGAAAATGTCGCCGGCCGGATTGGCATTGGCAGGCATGGCCACCGTTCTGAGGGTCAATTCTCCGCTGGGTATCTCGCTCATCGATTCTTTCCTTCTGTGACAGATTTCAGATTATCCCGGCTTCTAAACGGCGCAAGGGCATGATTTCCAGATCGTGCCCGGGGCAAAGCATTTGTTTACATATGTCTGTTTTACTCGCCGCCAGGTTTCAACCTTGGCGCGATGGACGGTATGGTGTCATTTTCTTATCTGCGGCACGCGGTTTCCTGTACGGCAATTTCCCTGGCACTGGCCGGCTGCTCGATCGGCGGTCTGATGACCTCGTTTTCGGTCGATACCAGCGACAAGAATTCGCAGGTCGTCACCCGTAGCGAAGTCGCCAGAACACAACCGGCTGCAGATTCATCAAAAACACCGCAGCCCGATGCGTCCCGGCTTGCCGCAGACGAACCGCCGCCACCGACCATCGAGCAGCTGATTGCCGAAACGGAAACCTCCGCAGGCGTGCCGATTGACAGCTATCTCGGTTTTAGCAGCGCGGAAGACAGCAAGGACGTCACCGCCATTGCGGCGCAGGAAGCCCGGACCGCCGAACGGCAGGTGGACGGAGCCCCGGATCCGGGCATCGATCCGATCCAGACGGCCTCCTTGCTGCCCCATGTTCAGCCCGGTGCAACGGGGCAGGGGGGCATGTCTGCGCCCAAGCAGAACCGGATACCCGGGCTGATGCCGCTTGCCGAGCGGCAGTGCCGCAGCGAGCTGAACCGGATGGGCGTGACCTTCACCGAGGTCGAGGCAATCGCCAATGGCAGCCAGTGCGGGATCGAATATCCGGTCAAATTGCAGAGCCTGCCCGGTGATATCGCTGTTTCGCCGAATGTCACGGTAAACTGCGATACCGCGCTCGCCTTCGCCCAATGGGTGCAGAACGATGTGGCGCCCGCCGCACGCGTGCGCTATCTGACCGGCCTCAAGTCTATCCAGACCATGGGCGGATATTCCTGCCGGCGTGTGAACAACGGCACCAATTCGCGAACCATGTCCGAGCATTCGAAGGGCAATGCCATCGATGTCGGTGGCTTTACGCTCAATACCGGCAAGAAGATCGATATCTCCCGCAAGGGCCTGTTCGCCTTCCGGGAGAAGGGGCTTTTGAAGTCCGTTCGCGCCAGCGGATGTGATTATTTCAATACGGTGCTCGGCCCTGGCTATCCCAAGCATGGTGATCATTTTCACTTTGATTTGAAGCAGCGCTCATCCGGCAAGAGCTACTGTAACTGAGTGTCTCCCCATAAATCTCGGGCAGAGAATAAAGCGGTAGCGGCTTTTCTGTCGCTGCCGTTTTGTGTCTGTCGTGCCCGTAGTGTGCCAATGACATTGGCAACACGAAACGATACGTGTGACCACGCGAAACGTTTCGTGTTGACATAACAGCATTGGGGTGCGGGTTGAGACGAGTTTTTTGTTCGTAAATGTTCGCTTTGGAATCGGTATCGGGGAGCCGGTGCAGCGGCCTCTGGACGAGCGGCATGGACGGTGCGGTGCGGTTCCGCCGAAAGCGCGATATTTTTCTTAATGACAAGCCCGGAAGAACGGCATTAAGATCGGATCAGTCTCAGGGAGCTTGAAACGGACTCGGTACATACAGATATGAGCGTCAACGATAGCCTGGTGTACGCGGCTGAAATCTGAAGGACAGACGGAGTTAGAAAGAATGATCGCGATGTCGATCCGGATGCAGAACGACCCTTCCAAGAACGGGGGCAATCCGAACCGCGGAACGGCGGTGATCGCGCGCACCAAGCCCAAGACGAAGAAACCCAGCCTATACCGGGTTCTCCTGTTGAATGATGACTACACACCAATGGAGTTTGTAATCCATATTCTGGAGCGTTTCTTCCAGAAGGATCGCGAGGCGGCGACCCGCATCATGCTCAACGTCCACAATAACGGCGTCGGCGAGTGCGGGGTTTTCACCTATGAGGTGGCTGAGACCAAGGTCAGCCAGGTCATGGATTTTGCGCGTCAGCACCAACACCCATTGCAATGTGTCATGGAAAAGAAGTGAGGATCTGATCGTGCCAACATTCTCTCCCAGTCTCGAAAAGGCGCTGCATCAGGCTCTGACCTATGCAAATGACCGGCACCACGAATATGCAACGCTGGAGCATCTGCTCCTGGCGCTGATTGATGATGGTGATGCTGCCGCTGTCATGGGTGCCTGCAGCGTCGACCTCGATGCCCTGCGCAAGACCGTAACCGAATATGTCGATACCGAACTGGCCAATCTGGTCACCGGCTATGACGAGGATTCCAAGCCGACCTCCGGCTTTCAGCGCGTGATCCAGCGCGCGGTGATCCATGTCCAGTCTTCCGGTCGTGAAGAAGTGACGGGCGCCAATGTGCTCGTCGCTATCTTTGCCGAGCGCGAAAGCCATGCGGCCTATTTCCTGCAGCAGCAGGAGATGACCCGCTACGATGCCGTCAACTATATCTCGCACGGCATAGGCAAGCGGCCCGGAAGTTCGGAAATGCGTCCGCCGCGCGGCGCAAATGCCGAAAACGAGGATTCCGAAAACGGAGCACAGCAGGCCGAAGACGGCGGGCGCAAGCAGCCCGACGCCCTGAAGGCCTACTGCGTCAACCTCAATGAAAAGGCGCTGAGCGGCAAGATCGACCCGCTGATCGGTCGCGATTCCGAGGTTAACCGGACCATTCAGGTTCTGTGCCGCCGTTCCAAGAACAACCCGCTTTACGTGGGCGATCCCGGCGTCGGCAAGACGGCGATTGCCGAAGGCCTCGCCAAGCGGATCGTTGACGGCAAGGTGCCCGAGGCGCTGGTCGATGCGACGATCTTCTCGCTCGACATGGGCACGCTTCTGGCCGGCACCCGCTATCGCGGCGATTTCGAGGAACGCCTGAAACAGGTGGTCAAGGAGCTCGAGGAATATGAGGGCGCCGTGCTCTTCATCGACGAGATCCACACCGTGATCGGCGCGGGCGCCACCTCCGGCGGCGCCATGGATGCCTCGAACCTGCTGAAACCGGCGCTGTCTTCGGGCGCGATCCGCTGCATCGGGTCGACCACCTACAAGGAATACCGCCAGTTCTTCGAAAAGGACCGTGCGCTGGTGCGCCGGTTCCAGAAGATCGATGTCAACGAGCCCTCCGTGGACGATGCCATCGAGATCATGAAGGGTCTGAAGCCCTATTTCGAGGAATATCACAACCTGCGCTACACCAACGACGCCATCAAGGCGGCGGTGGAGCTGTCGGCGCGCTACATCTCCGACCGCAAGCTGCCGGACAAGGCGATCGATGTGATCGACGAAAGCGGTGCGGCCCAGATGCTGGTTCCGGCGTCCCGTCGTCGCAAGATGATCACCGAAAAGGAGATCGAGGCGACGGTTGCCACCATGGCCCGTATTCCGCCGAAATCGGTTTCCAAGGATGACGAGCAGGTGCTTGCCAATCTCGAGCAGGAACTGCGCTCGGTGGTCTACGGTCAGGACAAGGCGATCGATGCGCTTGCGACGGCGATCAAGCTGGCCCGTGCAGGGCTGCGCGAGCCCAACAAGCCGATCGGCTCCTACATCTTCTCCGGCCCCACGGGCGTCGGCAAGACCGAGGTGTCGAAGCAGCTTGCCTCCTCGCTTGGCGTCGAGTTGCTGCGCTTCGACATGTCGGAATATATGGAGCGTCACACGGTCTCCCGGCTTCTGGGCGCACCGCCCGGATATGTCGGTTTCGACCAGGGCGGCCTTCTGACCGATGGCGTCGATCAGCATCCCCATTGCGTGGTGCTGCTGGACGAGATCGAGAAGGCGCATCCGGATATCTACAACATCCTGTTGCAGGTGATGGACCATGGCTCGCTGACTGATCACAACGGCAAGAAGATCGACTTCCGCAACGTCATCCTGATCATGACGACCAATGCGGGCGCTGCCGAAATGTCGAAATCGGCAATCGGCTTCGGGTCTTCGCGGCGCACCGGTGATGATGAAGAGGCGCTGAACCGCATCTTCACGCCGGAATTCCGCAACCGTCTCGATGCGATCATCCAGTTTGCGCCGTTGCCGACCGAGGTCATCCATCAGGTTGTCCAGAAGTTCGTCATGCAGCTCGAAAGCCAGCTTTCGGAACGCAATGTCACCTTCGATCTGGAGGAGAAGGCGGTCGAATGGCTGGCCGAGCGTGGCTATGACGAGAAGATGGGCGCCCGTCCGCTCTCGCGCGTGATCCAGGAGCACATCAAGAAGCCGCTGGCGAACGAAATCCTGTTCGGCAAGCTCAAGAAGGGCGGCGTCGTGCGTGTCGATGTGAAGACCGACAAGGATGGCAAGGAAGAGCTGCTTCTGGATGCAATCCCGGATTCGACACCGGTCAAACCGTCGGAGCTGAAAAAGGATGCACCGAAGGACAAGCCCGCCAAGAAGGGTGGCTCCAAATCGAAAAAATCCTCCGCCGATACCTGATCGGCGGGCCATTCAGACCAGAACGCAAAAACGCCGGGCTATGCCCGGCGTTTAGTTTATTGGCAAACCTATCCATTTTACGGACGTCATCCTCGGGCTTGACCCGAGGATCTAACCACCGCTCAGCACGAGCGGCGCTGGCGGTCCGTAATAGACTGTTTTAAATTGACTTTTTGCCCGATACGCTTGTCGCGTTCATGCGTGCTTAGACCCTCGGGTCAAGCCCGAGGGTGACGAAGGAGGGTGGGGCGAGCTTTGTTAGCAATCTGAACGCCGAGCGAAAACTCGGCTTTTTTTTGTGCTGATCACCCTTTTCCGGACACCAAGGTTGACCGTCGTCGCCAATGCGGGGGTGACGAGCTTGTAGACCGCACCGGAAATGACCGTCGTGGGGGAAACAGCTGAACGTGAAGGTTCAGCCTGTCGCAGAGAATTTTAGCGTTCGGGGAACGGTCAAAACGCTCGGGCCGATCAGAAGCTCTTGCCGATGCCGAGGCCGCCATAGGTCAGGCCGCTGTTGGGGCTGGCAAGATTGGCGTTGGACGAGTGCCGCACAGTGGCCGTGATGTTCCAGTTGTTTTCGAGATTGACGCCGAAGGCGATGTACTCGTGGAACAGGAGATGGGAGCCGACGCCGGGGCCGCGGCCGCCGAATTCATCCTTGCTCGCATTCGTCAACGCGCCGCCGAAGCCGATGTCGACAAAGGTCGGGCCGGCGACCGGGAATTTCCAGCTGGCGCCCGCCATCAGCTGCGACGATTCGTCAGCCGTTGAAATGCTCGCGCTCAGGAAGAAGCGGGGATGGAGGAACTTGTCGAAGCCCTCACGGCCCTTGCTGTGCAGCGGGTCGAAGAACAGGCTGGGAATCAGGAAGACGCCCTTTTCGAAATCGGAGCTGGCGCCAAGCGACGCTGCGACTTCGAAACGGGCCTCATCGAAAATGCTGTCTTTGACAACCGGAGCGGGTGTCGGTGCCATATCGGCATCGGCCGAAAAAGCGCTGCCGGTACCGACAGCCAGAAATGCCAATACGGCTGTATGTTTTAGAGACAATTTCACAGTCATGCGTCTTCCCAATGGTAAACGACCGCCGGACGGTCCATCGAGACGCACCGGATCATGTCTGCATTTCTGCCGATTCCACGCTCAAGGTCAAGCGAAAGCTCATTAAGGAAGGCGGCACAAACTTCGGAAAATGCCTATGCTGTGGCAAGGATGCCGAGCGCGGATTCGAACAACCGTCGGCCGTCCGTGCCGCCATGGGCCGGTTCGATCAGGTTTTCGGGGTGCGGCATCATGCCCAGAACATTGCCCTGCGTGCTGACCACACCGGCAATATCGTTGATCGACCCGTTGGGATTGGTGCCTTCGGCATAGCGGAACACCACCTGGCCGTTGTCTTCCAGCCTGGCAAGTTCGTCGGCTTCAGCGAAGTAATTGCCGTCGTGATGGGCCACCGGGCAACGGATCACTTCATTTTCCGCATAGGCGGCGGTGAAGGCCGTGCGGTTGTTGGCAACCTGAAGGCGAACTTCGCGGCAGACGAATTTGAGCGATGCGTTGCGCATCAGCGCGCCCGGCAACAGGCCGGCTTCGAGCAGGATCTGGAAGCCGTTGCACACGCCGATGACCCGCACGCCCGCACGGGCCTTTTCAGCAACGGCCTGCATGACCGGCATGCGTGCCGCAATAGCGCCGCAACGCAGATAATCGCCATAGGAAAAGCCGCCCGGGATGACGATCAGGTCGACATCGGGCAGTTCCGTCTCGGTCTGCCAGACGGTGATCGGGTCATGACCGGAGATCGTGCCGATGGCGGCGAACATGTCGCGGTCGCGGTTGAGGCCGGGAAGCTGGATCAGTGCGGTTTTCATGAAATGCGCTCTCTTCCTGCCCTCAGGCCTGGCTCAGTTCGATCGCGTAGTTTTCGATCACCATGTTGGCCAGAAGCTTTTCGCACATGGCCGCGACATCGGCCTCCGCCTTGGCGCGGTCGTCGGTATCGATCGCAAGATCGAAAACCTTGCCCTGGCGTGCGGCGGAAAGCCCGTCAAAGCCCAGACCGTGCAGGGCGCCTTCAATGGCCTTTCCCTGCGGATCGAGAACGCCGTTTTTCAAGGTAACGATGACACGTGCATTGATCACTGGTTCAATCCCCAATCTGCTATTTGACAAGTACCGGGCCGGCAGCGCGTGCCGGTTCGTTCTCATTCATGATGCCCAGCCGGCGCGCAATCTCCGAATGGGCGCTGATGACGGTTCCGCTGGCGTCTGTCTCGCGGTCCAGACGCTGGTGGGTGCGAAGGTCAAGAACGCGACAGGAATCCGGCGAAATCTCTCCGGCCAGAATGATGCGCATCATATCGCCTTCAAAAAAGCGGCCGCACTCAATCCTGAAATCGACAAGCTGCATGCCTGCTCCGACAAAAAGACCGGAGAGGAAGTCGTTGATACGGATGGCCAGCGTGGTCATGTCGTCCAGTTCGGGCGGCGAGGCCCAGCCGAAGGCGGCAATATGTTCCTCGGTTACCAGCGGATTGTCCAGCTCGTCCGATTTCAGCGAGAATTCGACGATCGAACGGGGAAGGGGGACGCCTTCCTCGATGCCGAGCCTGCGCGACAATGAACCGGCGGCAATATTGCGCACAGTCACGGCAAGCGGGATCATTTCCACCTCGCGCACCAGCTGTTCGCGCATGTTGAGGCGGCGGATGAAATGCGTGGGAATGCCGATCGCGTTCAGGTGGCTGAAGACATATTCGGAAATGCGGTTGTTGAGGACGCCCTTGCCATCAATGACTTCACCGGCAATGCCGGGTTCTGTCCCGGCATCGTCCTTGAAGAACTGGATCAGCGTTCCGGGCTCGGGGCCTTCATAGAGGATTTTGCCCTTGCCTTCGTAAACCCGGCGGCGACGATTCATTTTCAGCTCGCGAAGTTGGCGCGTCCGGCTTGTCGGGCGCGCGATATTTTTATCTCTTCCGCTGGAATAGCGAAGTCGTGCGGCTTTCTCAATCAAAACCGGGCGTTTTTCAAGGCAATTGCGTTTTTACGTTGCGTTTGAATAAACAATCCCCGATTCCTCTCTGTTTTTAAACGATATTATTCAAAATATTTAATCCGGCTTCTTTTCAAATGTCATTTTTGCCGCCATCTTGAAAATGGAGACAGCGATCGCCGGGCCTGACAGCCCGGCAAAGATGGTGGAGGTGGATATGGCAGGTTCGGTTTTCAACGATCGTGAGCGTGCCTTCGAGGCCGCCTTCGTTCAGCAGGAGGCCGCGCGTTTCCGTGTGATTGCGCGGCGAAACCGCATGCTGGCCGCCTGGGCCGCCGGGCTTTTGGGGCGCGAGGATCTGGAAGTCTATGCCAGTGAGGTCATCGCCGCCGATTTCACCCATGCCGGTCATGGCGATGTGCTGAAAAAGCTGATGCGCGACTTTGCCGAGGCCGGCGTCGATATCGACGAGGAGACCGTGCAGATGAAAATGCACGCATTTCTGCAGGCGGCTGGCCAGCAGAGCGAGCACGGCTAGATCGCTTCCAACACAAATGGGTACAATTCTGTCGGCCTGCACCTGGCGATGGGGTTAATCTGCGTCGCGGGCAAGCATCATCACGGACAGCGGATCTCCGGCCTTGATTGCTTCGTCACCCGGAGGGCGAACAATCAGGCAGTCGGCATCGGCAAGTGTTGCGATCAATGACGAATCCTGGCTTTCGCAGGGCTCCACCAGCCCGTTGGCGCGGTCGGTAAACCGGCCGCGCATATAGTGGCGGCGGGGGCCGTTCGGTTCGATCGGGCCGGCGGCAACGGCCTGATGCAGACGGTTGCGCGGCGTCAGGTTCGCAAGCTTTCGGATCAGCGGTTCGGCAAAGATCAGTGTGCAGACAAAAGCGGATACCGGATTGCCCGGCAGGCCCAGCACCTTCATGTCACCGAGATTACCGACCATCAACGGTTTTCCCGGCCGCATGGCGATCTTCCAGAAATCGAGCGACATGCCGATGGACTGCAATGTCGGCCCGACCAGATCGCGGTCGCCGACGGAGGCGCCACCGATGGTCATCAGCACGTCCGCATTCCAGTCACGCGCGCGGTCGACGGCTGCCCGTAGATCTGCCGCATCGTCGCGGGCAATGCCGAGGTCAAGCGTTTGTGCGCCGTTCATGCGGGCAAGCGAATGCAGCGCAACCCCGGACGATGCCGAGATCTGGCCCGGGCCAGGCTTTTGTCCCGGCGGCACAAGTTCATCGCCTGTTGCAAGCAAGGCAATCCTTGGCTGTCGGCAAACCGGAAGCGCGCCGTGGCCGGCAGCAGCGGCCAGCGACAGGCTGCGCGCATCAAGCAGCCGGCCCCTTGCCAGAAGCAGCTGACCGTCGCGAAAATCCTGTCCGGCGGGACGGATATGCGCCCCCTTCGCCGCAGCTTCGGTTATCAGGATGCTGTGCTCGCCCCGTTTTTCGGTATCTTCCTGAATCACCACGCAGTCGGCGCCGGGCGGTACGGGCGCGCCGGTAAAAATGCGTATCGCCGTTCCGGGAATAACATCCTGCTCCGGCGTCTGCCCGGCGGCAACCGTGCCGATGACGGAGAGCGTGGCGCCGGCCGTTTCCACATCTTCGGCGCGCACGGCATAGCCATCCATTGCGGATGCGCTGAAGGGCGGCTGGGTTATACGGGCGAGAATGTCTTCGGCCAGAATGCGGCCGTCGGCGTCAGGCAGGGCCAGCATTTCTGTTCCCGAGACCGGACGGGCATTCGCGAGCAAGATTGCGAGTGCGTCTTCGACCGGCAGAAGGGTGTTTGCCATGGCGGCCTACTCCGCTGATCGCCTGAAATCGCCGCTCACGCCGCCGGATTTTTCCACGAGACGGATTGCGCCGATTTCCATTTCACGGTCGGCGGCTTTCGCCATGTCGTAGATCGTCAGGCAGGCGACAGAAACGGCCGTGAGCGCTTCCATCTCCACACCGGTCTTTCCGGTCAGACGCGTGGTTGCCATGACGCGCAGTCCGGGCAGGGTGGCGTCAGGGGTGATCTCGACTGCGATCTTGGTGAGCATCAGGGGATGGCAGAGCGGAATGAGGCTGGCAGTCTGCTTGGCGCCCATGATGCCGGCAAGCCGGGCGGCGGCGACCACGTCGCCCTTTTTCGCATTGCCGCTTTCGATCAGCGCCAGCGTTTCGGGTTTCATGCGGACGTAGCCCTCCGCTGTCGCGGTGCGCAGCGTCTCGTCCTTGCCGCCAACATCGACCATATGTGCCGCGCCGTCGGCGGCTATATGGGTGAGCTTTGCCGGCCGGTCGCTCATTGTGCCGGTTCTTCCGCGCTTGCCCCGGTCAAAAGCGCGCGGGTGGCGCCAGCAATATCGTCCTTGCGCATCAGGCTTTCGCCGACGAGGAAGGTCGAAATGCCGCTTTTTTTCAGCCGCAGGCAGTCGTCATGAACGAAAATGCCGCTTTCGCCGACAATCAGCCGGTCATCCGGCACCATGCTTGCGAGACGTTCGCTGGTTTCAAGCGAAACGTCGAAGGTTCTGAGATTGCGGTTATTGATGCCGAGCATCTTCGATGACAGTTTCAGCGCGCGTTCGCATTCCTCTTCATTGTGCACTTCCAGCAGTGCGTCCATGCCGAGTTCAAAGGCGGTATCTTCCAGAAGGCGCGCCTCATCATCGGAAAGGCTCGCCATGATGATCAGGATGCAATCGGCGCCCCAGGCGCGCGCTTCGTGGATCTGGTAGGGCTCGAACATGAAATCCTTGCGCAGGGCGGGCAGTACGCAGGCATTGCGCGCGGCGGCAAGATAGTCCGGTGCGCCCTGAAAGCTCGGCGTGTCGGTCAGCACCGAAAGGCAGGCCGCACCGCCGTCCTCATAGGCCCTGGCAAAGGCCGGCGGATCGAAGTCGGGGCGGATCAGCCCTTTGGAGGGGCTGGCCTTCTTGATCTCCGCGATCAGACCGAACCGGCCTTCATCTTTTTTGCGGCGCAGTGCCGCGAGAAAGCCGCGCGGCTTTTCCTGATCGCGCGCCTGCGCCTTCAGCTCGTCGAGCGGCACGCTCGACTTTGCCGCGGCGATTTCCTGGCGCTTGTAGGTTTCGATCTTTTTCAGGATGTCGGTCATGGCCGGTTTCTCAGCTTCCGCTTTTCTGATTGGAAACGGCAACGAGCCTTTCGAGCGCGAGCGCTGCGTTGCCGCTGTCAAGCGATTGTGCAGCGATTGTCATCGCGTCGGCAAGTGTTTCCCCCTTGCCGGCGATCATCAAGGCGGCGGCGGCGTTGCAGAGCGATACGTCGCGATAGGCATTGCGCGCGCCCGAAAGCACCTGGCGCAGGGCTGCGGCATTGACCTTGCCGTCACCGCCGCGCAGGGCCTCGAGTTCGACCTGATCGACACCGAAATCCTTCGGGGACAGCGTGAATTCGCGGATCTTTCCGTCGGCCAGTTCGACCACCTGGGTTTCACCGGTCGTGGTGATCTCGTCCAGCCCCTGACCGTGAACAACCCAGACCGTCTGCGAACCGAGATCGCGCAGAACCTCTGCCAGCGGCACCAGCCATTGCGGTGAAAACACACCGAGCAACTGGCTTTTGACGCCCGCCGGATTTGAGAGCGGTCCGAGAATATTGAAGATCGTCCTGGTGCCGAGTTCGACCCGCGACGGGCCGACATGGCGCATAGCCGCATGATGTTTCTGGGCGAACATGAAACCGATGCCGGCTTCCTGCAGGCAGGCCTCGATCACCTCCGGGCCGGTGTCGAGTTCGACGCCGAGTTCCGACAGGCTGTCGGCCGTACCCGATCGCGAACTGAGCGCACGGTTGCCGTGTTTTGCAACCGTGACGCCAGCACCCGCCGTAACGATCGCCGCAAGGGTCGAGATATTGTATGTGCCGGTGCCATCGCCGCCGGTTCCCACGATATCGATCGCACCGGCAGGGGCGGAAACCGTCAGCATCTTGGCGCGCATCGTCTCGACTGCGCCGACGATCTCATCAACCGTTTCCCCCTTGACCCTCAGCGCCATCAGGAAGCCGCCGATCTGCGCGGGCGTTGCCTCGCCCGACATCAGGATTTCGAAGGCCTGCCGTGACTGAGTTACTGTCAGCGACTGGCGGTCGGCGACCCGGGCGATGAACGGTTTGAGTTCGGACATGGTTTCGCTCTCGCTTACTGCAGGTTGATGGCCTGCTGGGCGAGCGTCTGGTTGATCGAGACGCCGTATTCGCTCTGCAGCTTGTTGATCATTTCGTCGAGGATATCGTCTCCGGCAGACGACGCAATGGCCGTGATGACCTGATTGTCACCGCTGGTCTCGAGCGTGTCGGTCGGGTTGACGACGGTGGCCACCGTGAGAACCACCTGCTGTGTGCCGCTGTCGCGCGGTGCGGTCGCTACCGTGCCAAGCGGGCCACTGAAGGCTGCTGCGATGACTTCCGGTCCCAGCTCGGCAACCTGCGATGTCCTTGTGATCGAAGGGCTGCGCTCGACATCGATGGCAAGATCATCGGCAACCTGCTGAAGGCTTTCGCCGTTTTCAATCCGCTGTTTCAGCTCGTCGGCTTTGGCAGCCAGCGCATCGCGCTGCTGTTCTGCCGCCCAGTCGGCCTCAACCTGGCTTCGGACCTCGTCAAACGTGCGGTCGCGCGAAGGCGTGATCGACGCGACCTCATACCAGATCAGACCGCCGTCATTGAGATTGAGCGGCAGGTTTTCAATGCCCGTATCGCTGTCGAAGGCGGCCGAGACAAGTTCGGTGCCAAGCGGAATGTCCTCGATCGGATTGCCGTCGGTATCGCGGCCGTTGGCGTCGACCGCATCAATGGTGACAGTCTGCAGGCCGAGGCTTTCAGCAGCTTCGGCCATGCTGGCGCCGCCGGCGCGCTGGTCTTCGTACTGGTTCTCGACATTGAGGATATCGTCGGCCGCCTGCTGCTCGGCAAGTTCGGTGCGAATCTGATCCTTGACGTCATCGAACGGCGTCGTGCTTTCCGGGGTGATTTCGGCGACCCGCAGGATAACCGGTCCGAAATTGCCCTGGACAACGCCGCTGGTGCCGCCTTCTTCGGGGATGGCGAAGGCGGCTTCATCGATGGACTGATCGGGGAACTGGCCCTTTTCGTAGACGCCGAGCGTCACGTCGCCAGTGGTCCGGCCCAGCTCGGTGACAAGCTGGTCGAAGGTCTTGGTGCCGTCGGCAAGGGCTTGTGCAGCCTGTTCGGCGGCGGCCTGATCGGTGAAGGTCAGCTGTTGGATCTGCCGTTGTTCCGGGGTGGTATAGGTGTTGATACGGGCTTCGTAGTCCGCACGCACCGCATCGTCGGAAACCGCCGCGGGATCAGCGATATCGGACGGGCGCAGGGCGACATAGGAAATCGCGCGGTATTCGGGGGCGCGATAGGCGGCCTGGCGCTGTTCGAACCAAGGCTCCAGCACCTCGTCGCCCGGCGATTTGACCGGGTCGATGAAAGCGTTGTTGAGCACGACATAATCGATCACGCGGCTCTGGCCGCGATATTCGCGGATCGCATCGACCAGGGTTTCCGGAGCGGCAAAGCCATCGGCAAGGCCGTCGACGATCTGCGCGCGCACCGCAAGCTTGCTGCGCTCTGCGACATAATCATCCTCGTTCATGCCGACATTGCGCAAAAGCGCGCTGAAGCGCCGGCGGTCGAACCGTCCGTCACTGTTTTGAAAGGCCGGGTCCTCGGCGATCAGCTTGGCAAGCCGGTCTTCGGAAAGGCCGAGGTTCATGTTGTCGGCAAGCTGGTCGAGGGCCGCACCGGCCACGAGCCGGGCATAGACCTGCTGATCAACCCCGAGCATCCGGGCTTCCTCGCCGCTCAGCCGGCGGCCGAACTGGTTGCTCACACTGTCGAGCTGACGCTGGTAGGCGAGGCGATATTCATTCGTCGATACGGTCTTGTCGCCGACCTGTACAACGACGTCCGAGTTCCCGGAAAGCAGCGCGCTCGAAGCGCCCCAGACGCCGAACGAGATGATCAGCAGGATCATCAGGATTTTTGCGACCCATGTCTGGGCGCCTTTGCGCATTGTCTCGAGCATTCTTGAGCGGTCCCTGTTTTCCGATCCATCGGGGTTTGTGACGCTTCTTAGACGAAGATGCAATGGAAATGAAGGCATAGCTTGGGGTTCATGCAAAACATCGCGCAGGCCACATTAACCCATCGCTAACCATAAATATTAAGCATGACCGCAAATCGTCCGTTCTCAAGGAGTTCTTAATTCACCCCGGTGCAGAATGGCGAAAGTAACGGATGGGGCCCGTTTTTCCGAATTGCCGGCAAGCGGAACCGTTTACCGGATCGACGATTAATTTGTGCTGGAGCAGGGTAGGGTAATGAGTGTTTCAAAAGTGCGGCAAAAAGCAGTTCGCACGGTTTTTCTGAGCTCTTCCGCACTGGTCCTGCTTTTGGGCGCGCCCGGTTTTGCTGCCGACTTCGAATGGACCGGAGCCGAATCGACGGACTGGTATACGGCCAATAACTGGCTGGAAAACGGCAACCCGACAACGAACACGCCGAAAACCGGTGACAATGTCACCATCAACACGCTGACCAACGCGCCGATACTGCCGAGTGATCGTGGAACAGAATATATCAGCACCTTCATTATCGGCGATACAGCGTCGGGACGGGTAACGTCAGATGCCACCATCAATGGTGAGCGGACCAGAATCGGTGAAACGGCAAGTGGCAACGGATTGCTGATACTGAGCAGCGGCGGCAAGATTCAGATGGATAATTCCATCATCGTTGGTGATGCCGGCACCGGACAGCTTGATATGGCAGACGGCGCAACGGGGCAGACGGCTTCCCTGATTCTCGGCAATGCTGCAGGCAGTACAGGGCTGATGCGGCTCACCGGCGCCGGCACCGAGATGCGAACCTATGGCACCGGAGAAAACGGCCTTTCAATCGGAAACAGCGGCAGCGGTCGTCTCGAGCTTACAAGCGGTGCGCGGATCGTATCGGATCAGGCAATCCTTGGGCGCAATTCCGGTGGCGAGGGCGTTGTCCTGCTTTCCGGCGCCGGCACCGAATGGAACGGCTACGGCGCAACGACGATCGGCAGCAGCGGCATCGGGACCGTGATTGCCCAGAGTGGCGCACATGTGATCAGCGGTTCGCTGACCATTGGTGAAAACGTGTCGTCGCTCGATAATGAGGCGACCATATCGGGCAGCGACTCGCTCTGGAACGTCTACAACGATATTTCCATCGGCGGTAATGTAGACGGCGGCGGCACGGGTGGCTCGGGCACGCTTTCCGTCCTCGACGGCGCAACGATGACCGGTAGCAACGCCTATATCGGCAATGTTGCCAACGGCGAGGGCAGCCTCACTGTTGATGGCGCGGGCTCGAAATTGCAGCTTAGCGCCGCGCTCAGGGTCGGGCAGGACGGCGATGGCAGCCTGACCGTTTCGGATGGCGGTTCCGTCACGGCCGATCAGGCCGTTCTCGGCTCCAATGCCGACGGGGAGGGTGGCATCCTGATCACGGACGCCGACAGCAACATGTCTCTCACCAACGGGATGACGGTCGGCGCGGGCGGCGAAGGTCTGCTCTATCTCGACAATGGCGGTTCGCTGAATTCCAATGGCGGTATTATCGGCCGGAATGCGGGAAGCATCGGCATCGTTGGTATCGACAATGATGCGACCTGGACCAATACGTCGAGCATGGAGATCGGCTCCGGTGGCGAAGGGCTGCTTGAAGTTCTCGGCGGAGGAACCCTCACCAGCCGGACGGCTGAGATCGGAACGGCTGGTACAGGCGTTGGTGTTGTTGGTGTCGGTGGCGCCGGCTCATCCTGGACGGTGAATGGCGGGATAACCGTCGGTGCGGCGGGAACCGGTTCGCTTTTGCTTTCCGACGGTGGCGTTGTCACCAGTAGTCAAAGCGTTGTCGGCTCTGCCGCTGGCTCCAGCGGCGATGTCCAGATCTATGGCGCCGACAGCAATTGGGATATCAACGGCGACCTGACTGTCGGGCAGAACGGCGCGGCTCTTCTGGTGGTCGGCGACGGCGGCATGCTGACGGCGGACACGGTCGATTTTGCTGCGAATTCGGGCTCCCTGGGTGTGCTGGTGATTGGCGGCGTGCCCGATGACAGCGCCCGCGCGCCGGGTGTGCTCGACGTGGACGACGTGTCGTTCGGCGATGGCCAGGGGCTGATTGTCTTCAATCACACGGCGACGGATTATGAATTCACCCGGGCAATCAGCGGTACGGTTGATATCGATGCGCTGGCCGGTACGACGATCCTGACCGCGGACAATACCAATGAAGGCGATACCCATATTGCCGCCGACGCCGAAATCCAGGTCGGCAATGGCGGCACAACCGGCACGCTGAATGGCAATGTCGAAATCGACAGCGATGGCGTTCTGGGTTTTGACCGCTCGGATGAGATCGCGTTCAAGGGCACGCTTTCAGGTGCCGGGTCGGTGGCGCAGCGCGGTTCCGGCACGCTGCGGCTGACGGCCGACGGTGACGACTTTACCGGAACGTTTGAGGCTGAGGACGGAACGCTTCTGGTTGACGGGGCGCTGCGCGGTTCCACGGCCGATGTGAAGGCGGGTGCTGCCTTTGGCGGCGCAGGCACGATCGGCTCGACAACGGTGCGCACCGGCGGCACTTTCCTTGACGGCGACGATGAGGGCGCAATCACCGTTGACGGCGATCTGACATTCGAAAGCGACGCCACCTATGTTTCGGTCATCCAGACCGCTCAGGAAACGGCAACAGTCACGGGCACGGTTGCCTTTGACGATACCCGGATCGATCTCGATTTCGCCGATGGCGGAGAGCTGAAGAAGCAATACACTCTGCTGGAAGCCGGTGAGATCACCGGCAGCTGGGAGGACACGACTGACGAAACGCTGCCGACTCAATTCCGTGGCACCATCACGCAGGATGCCGACCGCCTGAACATGTCGCTGGCCTATGTTGGCGGCGATTTCAACTTCTCCGCACTCGGCGCGCGCGTCAACGCGCAGCTGGTCAAGGCTTTCGATGACGGCGCAGCGCTGACCGGAACGCTGTCTGCCGGCATGTTGCAGTCGGGCGGTGCCTATGAAGCGGCGATGACCACGCTTGGCGGCGAACTGGGCGTCAACGCCTCGATGACGGCCAATCTCGGCATGCAGAATTTCCTGCGTCGTTCATCCAATCCGAGCCGCTTTCTTGCCGGCTGGCGTCCGATCGAGGAGACGCCCGACGATGAAGACAGCCTCCCTGCGGCAGAGGAAACCGCCGCGCTGGCCTACTGGAACCTCGGCACCCCGCGCAGCAGGCAGCCGCAATGGGACTGGGCAAGTGCCGGCCGCGCCGCGCCCTTTGCGCCATTCGCACCCTATTCGCCCTTCACGCCGGCCAACACCGTCTGGCTCGAATATAACAATGAAACCGCCAGTGTTGACGGCGACGCGGCCGCCGGCAATTCCGGTGCCGACATCGAGGGCAATACGGTGGAAGGCGGCTATATCGCCCAGATCGATGACGCCACATCAATCGGCTTCGTCTTTGGCGGTGGCGACATCAGCTACGATCAGAGCGAACAGGACGGCAGGGCCGACGATCACTCCCTGCACGCCGCCATCACGGCAGCCGGGCAGACCAAGGAAGGGCTTTACGGCGTCGCCACGGTCGGTGTCGGCATCGACGATATTGATACGCGCAGAACGGTCAGCCTCGGCAATGCCACCGATCAGCTGCGCGGCAGCTATTCGGCCACCACGTTCGGCGGTCGCATCGAAGCCGGCGGGCGCATCGTCAATAACGGCATAGCCTTCATTCCCTTCGCCGCGGCAAGCGCGGTTTACACCAGCGCTCCGGGCTACAAGGAAGAGGTCGCCAGCGGTGTCGGCAGTTCGGCGCTTGCCTATTCCGATGCCAGCCTTTTCCGCGGGACCGTCGAGGCCGGTGTCGGTTTCGATACGGCGGGAGGTGACCGGGTCGGCCGGCTTTCCTTCAATTCGCGCCTGTCCTATCTCTATCGCTACGGCGGCGGAGGCGACGCAAACGCACACTTCCTCTCGCTTCCCGGCTACGGCTTCTCTATCTCGAGCAATGCGCCGACCGGTAGCGCCGTTGCCGCCAATATCGGTGCGCGGATACAGTTGACGCCTCAGGCCGATCTGTCTCTTGGCGCCTATGGCGAATGGGGTGCGGAGTATTCGGCGCTGATCGCCTCGGCAAAACTGCGCTACATCTGGTAGGCGCAAGCGGCCAGACAAAGACTTCAGGCGGCGGCAAGACGCCGCTTGAAGATTGCCGCCTTTCATGCCATCAAGGACGCCGATAAAGGAGGAGCGTCATGTCTCTTTCGCACCGTATCCAGCGTCCGCTTGATCATCTTGTCCTGCCGGTCGTTGATCTTGCGACGGCGCGGCTTCGTCTGAGTGCGCTCGGTTTCAGTGTTGCCCCCGATGCCCGCCATCCCTTCGGCACGGAAAACGCCTGTGTGTATTTCGCCGATGCGACATATCTCGAGCCGCTGGGGATCGCGGACCTTCAGGTATACGAGAATCATGTGCGCCAGGGCGCGGAATTCGTCTCCAGGGATCGCGCCTTCCGGTTTCGCGTTGGCGAGGACGGGTTGTCGGCAGTCGTCTTCAAAAGCGAAAATGCCGAGGCCGATCATGCGTCTTTCGCCGAGGCAGGCATCGCGGCGGGCGACCTCTTCAGCTTTACGCGTAAATTTCAGCGCGACGACGGCAGCGAGGCCGAAGCGGGCTTCCGGCTGGCCTTTGCGGCGGACTTGCGCGCGCCGGACATGTTCTTTTTCACCTGCGAACGGCTTGCCGCACTCAGCCCGCCGGATGATTTGCTGGCGCACCAGAACGGTGTCACGGGCATTGCGACCGTGCTGATCGGTGAAGATAATCCGATGGAGTTCGAAGCGCTTTTGCAGCAGCTCAGCAATTGTCACGACATCGATATTCATCCGCATGGCGTCACCGTCGAAGGCGCCGGCGCCGGTTTTTCGATCTTCACCCATGAGGCTCTTTCCTCCCGCTACGGCATTGCGCCCCTTGCCACGGGCCGCGGGCTTGTCGGACGCGGCATCGTGTTCGAAACGGTGGACCTTGCCAATACGGGCGATATTCTGCGTCAAAACGACATCATTCACGAAACCGCGGACGATTTGATCCGCGTGCCGCCGGCCTCCGGGCAGGGCGTGACATTCATTTTCAAGGAAGCATGACATGAACAATCGGACCGTTTCGGCGGGCGAGGGTGCGGCAAACGTCGCCTTTTCCAACAGCGCAAAACTGTCGCTGATCGCCGGGCCCTGCCAGATGGAAAGCCGCGACCACGCCTTCATGATGGCCGGGAAGCTTGTCGAAATCTGCAAGGCGGCCGGGATCGGTCTTGTCTACAAGTCCTCTTTCGACAAGGCCAACCGCACCTCGCTGAAGGCCGAGCGCGGCATGGGAATTGAAAAATCGCTTGAGGTTTTCGCCGACCTGAAGAAGGAATTCGGGTTTCCGGTGCTCACCGATATCCACACCGAAGCCCAGTGCGCCGAGGTGGCGACGGTTGTCGATGTGTTGCAGATCCCGGCGTTTTTGTGCCGCCAGACGGACCTTTTGATCGCCGCCGCGAAGACCGGCCGCGTCATCAACGTCAAGAAGGGGCAGTTTCTGGCGCCCTGGGACATGAAGAACGTTCTCGCCAAGATCGTCGACAGCGGAAACGACAATGTGCTTCTGTGCGAGCGCGGCGTTACCTTTGGCTACAACACGCTGGTATCCGACATGCGCGCGCTGCCGATCATGGCTGAAACCGGCGCGCCGGTGATTTTCGATGCCACCCATTCGGTGCAGCAGCCGGGCGGGCAGGGCGGTTCCACCGGCGGCCAGCGTGAATTCGTGGAGACGCTGGCGCGGGCAGCCGTTGCCGTCGGCGTTGCCGGTGTTTTCATCGAAACCCATCAGGACCCCGACAATGCGCCGTCCGATGGCCCGAACATGGTTCGGCTTGATGATATGCCGCGGCTTCTTGACAAACTTCTCGCTTTTGACGCAATCGCGAAGGAAAGATAAGTTCCAGACAGGGGATTTCGGTTACGTTTTTAACGATACCGCCCCGAAAATTTTTCATTCGTCATAGTCCCGACGAGTGAAGTGCTTTATGCCGTTTTGCTGCAATGTGCCGGTTTCCCAAGACACCGTGCGTATTCAGGAAAATTCCAGCGCTCAGGCGCGTCCGTTACAATTTCGAACAGCAAGGTCCGACAGGTAGACAGACATGACGACAATCACCGACATTCTCGCCCGTGAAATCCTCGACAGCCGTGGCAACCCCACGGTCGAGGTCGATGTGTATCTGGAAGACGGCACCATCGGCCGTGCAGCCGTGCCCTCGGGCGCTTCGACCGGCGCCCATGAGGCGGTTGAGCTGCGCGATGGCGGTGAACGCTATCTCGGCAAGGGCGTCGAGAAGGCCGTGAACGCGGTCAACACCGAAATCCTAGAAGCCGTTGTCGGCATGGATGTCGAAAACCAGATGGAAATCGACCAGACCATGATTGAGCTCGACGGCACCCACAACAAGGGCCGCCTCGGCGCCAACGCCATTCTCGGCGTATCGCTCGCGTCCGCCAAGGCTGCCGCAACGGCAACCGGCCTTCCGCTTTACCGCTATGTCGGCGGCACCTTCGCACATCAACTGCCGGTTCCGATGATGAACATCATCAATGGCGGCGAGCATGCCGACAACCCGATCGACTTCCAGGAATTCATGATCATGCCCGTCGGCGCCGACACGCTGCGCGACGCGGTCCGCATGGGTTCGGAAATCTTCCACACGCTGAAGAAAGAGCTTTCGGCCGGCGGTTACAACACGGCCATCGGTGACGAAGGCGGGTTTGCGCCGGCTCTGCCCAGCACGATTTCCGCACTCGACTTTGTCATGAAGTCGATCGAAAAGGCCGGCTACAAGCCCGGCGACGACATCATGCTGGCCATGGATGCCGCTTCGACCGAATTCTACAAGGACGGCAAATACGTCATGGAAGGCGAAGGCAAGACGCTTTCCTCCAGCGAGATGGTCTCCTACCTTGAAGACCTGATCGGCAAATATCCGATCTTCTCCATCGAAGACGGCCTGGCCGAAGACGACTGGGACGGCTGGAAGGAACTGACGTCGGTTCTCGGCGGCAAGTGCCAGCTCGTTGGCGACGATCTGTTCGTGACCAACACCAAGCGCCTGAAGGACGGCATCAAGATGGGCGTGGCCAACTCGCTGCTCGTCAAGGTCAACCAGATCGGCTCGCTGACGGAAACGCTCGACGCTGTCGAGACCGCCCACAAGGCCGGTTACACCAACGTCATGTCGCATCGCTCGGGCGAGACCGAAGACGCCACGATTGCCGACCTCGCCGTTGCCACCAATTGCGGTCAGATCAAGACCGGTTCGCTGTCGCGCTCCGACCGTCTGGCCAAGTACAACCAGCTGATCCGGATCGAGGAAGAGCTGGGTGCACAGGCCGTTTTTGCCGGCAAGTCGATCCTCAAGGGCTGATCGTCTGAAGGCGAATTGATTGCTCTGATTTGCGATGCCCGCGGCCTGGTGCCGCGGGCATTTCTGTTTTGATCCGATAGGCGATTTCGGTGTCGAAACCGCATGAGGATTTAGTCTTGGTTAAGGTTACACCGCTAAGGTCCGGTTCAGTGTATTGCGTATCATTCCGGACAGCTCCATGTGGACTCGCCATCATAAACCACGGCTTTACGGCCGCCTTGTCGTTCCCGCGATTGCGGCGTGTTTCATGAGCTATTTCGGCTATCACTCGATCCATGGTGATTACGGGATGATGGCCGCCAAGCGATTCGAAGCGCACAAGCAGATCAGCGAACGCAAGCTTGAGAAGCTCACGGCCGAACGGCAGGCCATGGAAGATCGCGTCCGGATGCTGTCCGACGGCTCGCTGATGAAGGATGCGCTCGATGAGGAGGCGCGTTACGCGCTCAATCTTCTCAAGCCGGATGAAATCGTGATTTTCGACCGAAATCTCAAATAAATCGAATTCAAGTTAATTCGATTATTATTGTTGTTTATCAAATGGATATATAAGTCATTTTTGCGGTAAATCTAGCATTGCCGTGCCGCACAAAACGCCTTATTGTGACCGCCAACTCCACGTCTTTCCTTCAAAAGGAGGTCTTGAATGGCGGCTCAAACATCCGGTTCACGGAAATCGTCAAAAAAAGAAGAAAGCGCCAAGATTGCGGAATTCGACCGCGATCAGGAAATGCACGCCTATCGTGAGATGCTCATGATTCGCCGTTTCGAGGAAAAGGCCGGCCAGCTTTATGGCATGGGCTTTATCGGCGGCTTCTGTCACTTGTACATCGGCCAGGAGGCCGTTGTCGTCGGCACGCAGATGGCGCTGCAGGACGGTGACCAGATCATCACCAGCTATCGCGACCATGGTCATATGCTCGCCACCGGCATGGAAGCCCGCGGCGTCATGGCCGAGCTGACCGGCCGCCGCTCCGGCTATTCCAAGGGCAAGGGCGGCTCGATGCATATGTTCTCCAAGGAGAAGGCCTTTTACGGCGGTCATGGCATCGTCGGTGCACAGGTTCCGCTTGGCACTGGTCTGGCGTTCGCCAACCAGTATCGCGACAACGGCAAGGTTGCGGTTGTCTATTACGGTGACGGCGCGGCCAATCAGGGCCAGGTCTACGAAAGCTTCAACATGGCCCAGCTGTGGAAGCTCCCGGTCGTCTATGTTGTCGAAAACAACCGTTATGCGATGGGCACGTCCGTCAGCCGTTCGTCGGCAGAGACCGACTTCTCCAAGCGCGGTGCCTCCTTCAGCATCCCCGGCAAGCAGGTCGACGGCATGGATGTGCGCGCGGTAAAGGCTGCGGCCGAAGAAGCCGAAGCGCATGCGCGTTCCGGCAAGGGACCGATCATCCTTGAAATGATGACCTATCGTTATCGCGGTCACTCGATGTCCGACCCGGCGAAATACCGGACCAAGGATGAAGTGCAGAAGATGCGCTCCGAACACGACCCGATCGAGCAGGTGAAGCAGCGTATGATCGAGAAGAAGTGGGCCACCGAAGACGAGCTGAAGGCGATCGACAAGGATGTCCGCGCCGTCATCTCCGATGCGGCCGATTTCGCCCAGACCGATCCGGAGCCCGATGTCTCCGAGCTCTACACCGATATCCTGCGCTAAGACGGGGAGGGATAAAGATGCCTACCAATATTCTCATGCCGGCTCTCTCTCCGACGATGGAAGAGGGCAACCTGACCAAATGGCTCAAAAAGGAAGGCGACAGCGTCGCCGCCGGTGACATTCTGGCCGAAATCGAAACCGACAAGGCGACGATGGAAATCGAAGCCGTCGATGAAGGCACGATCGGCAAGATCCTCGTTGAGGAAGGTGCGCAGGGCGTAAAGGTCAACGCGCCGATCGCCGTTCTTCTCGAAGAAGGCGAAAGCGTGGACGATATCGACGCCTCGGCCACCAAGCCGCCGGAAGAAACCAAGGCGCCCGAAGTCGCTCAGGAAGAAAAGCCGCAGGCCCCGCCGGAAGCCATTCCGGCCCAGCCGAAAGCTGTCGAGCCCGCATCCGATCCGGATATTCCGGAAGGCACGGAAATGGTGTCCATGCAGGTGCGTGAAGCGCTGCGTGATGCCATGGCCGAGGAAATGCGCGCCGATGAAGACGTGTTCGTCATGGGCGAGGAAGTGGCCGAATATCAGGGCGCCTACAAGGTGACCCAGGGCATGCTTCAGGAATTCGGTCCTCGCCGCGTTGTCGACACGCCGATTACCGAACACGGCTTTGCCGGTGTCGGCATCGGTGCGGCGCTGGCCGGTCTCAAGCCAATTGTCGAATTCATGACCTTCAACTTCGCCATGCAGGCGATGGACCAGATCATCAATTCGGCGGCCAAGACCCATTACATGTCCGGCGGACAGATGGAATCGTCGATCGTTTTCCGCGGTCCGAACGGCGCGGCTGCCCGCGTTGCAGCACAGCATTCGCAGTGCTACGCCTCCTGGTACAGCCACATTCCGGGCCTCAAGGTGATCATGCCTTACACGGCGGCCGACGCGAAGGGCCTTCTCAAGGCCGCGATCCGCGACCCGAACCCGGTTATCTTCCTGGAAAACGAAATCCTCTACGGTCACAAGTTCGATGTGCCGAAACTTGACGATTTCGTTCTGCCGATCGGCAAGGCCCGTATCCACAAGCCCGGCAGCGATGCCACCATCGTTTCCTTCGGCATGGGCATGTCCTACGCCATCGAGGCAGCGGAAAAGCTGGCGGAAGACGGCATTGACGCCGAGGTCATCGACCTGCGCACCATCCGCCCGATGGACCTGCCGACCATCATTGAATCGGTGAAGAAGACCGGTCGTCTGGTCACCGTCGAGGAAGGTTTCCCGCAGTCCTCCGTCGGAACCGAAATCGCCACGCGCGTCATGCAGCAGGCTTTCGATTATCTCGATGCGCCGATCATGACGATTGCCGGCAAGGACGTTCCGATGCCGTATGCCGCCAACCTCGAAAAGCTGGCGCTGCCGAATGTCGGTGAAGTCATCGATGCGGTCAAAGCCGTCTGCTACAAGTAAGGGAGCCGATTGATGCCCATCAAGATTACGATGCCGGCACTTTCGCCGACCATGGAAGAGGGCAACCTTTCCAAGTGGCTGGTGAAGGAAGGCGACAGTGTTTCCTCCGGTGATGTGATTGCCGAGATCGAAACCGACAAGGCCACGATGGAAGTCGAGGCCGTGGATGAGGGAACGGTTGCCAAGCTGGTGGTCCCGGAAGGCTCTCAGGGCGTGAAGGTGAATTCGCTGATCGCGGTTCTTGCCGAAGAAGGCGAAGACGCTGCCGAAGCCGCCAAGGCGGCCGAAGGCGGCGACGCCGCACCGGCGCCTGCCGCCAGTGAAGCGTCCAAGGCTGAAGCGCCCAAGGCCGAGGAAACCGCCAAGGCGCCGACGCCGTCGGCCGACACGCCTGTTCCCGAGCCCAAGGCGCCGGCTGCGCCGAAGGCTGACGGCGAGCGTATCTTTGCCTCGCCGCTGGCACGCCGTCTGGCAAAGGAAGAGGGGCTTGATCTGGCAGCTCTTTCCGGGTCGGGACCGCATGGCCGTATCGTCAAGCGCGATATCGAAAAGGCCGTCAGCGAAGGTGTCGGCAAGGCCGCACCGAAGGCGGAAGCCGCCGCCGGTGCTCCGGCCACAGCGCCGGTCCCGCAGGCCCAGTCGGAAGATGCAATCCTCAAGCTGTTCGAGGAAGGCTCCTACGAGCTTGTGCCGCATGACGGCATGCGCAAGACGATTGCCAAGCGCCTGCAGGAGAGCAAGCAGACCATTCCGCATTTCTATGTGACGGTGGACTGCGAACTGGATGCGCTTCTGGCGCTTCGCAGCCAGCTCAACAAGTCGGCCCCGGTCAGGGATGACAAGCCGGTCTACAAGCTTTCGGTCAACGATATGGTGATCAAGGCCATGGCGCTGTCGCTGCGCGATGTGCCGACGGCCAATGTTTCCTGGACCGACAGCAACATGGTTGTTCACAAGCATGTCGATGTCGGCGTTGCCGTTTCCATTCCGGGCGGTCTGATCACGCCGATCATCCGCAAGGCCGAGGAAAAGCCGCTGTCCGTCATCTCCAACGAGATGAAGGATATGGGCAAGCGCGCCAAGGAAAAGAAGCTGAAGCCCGAGGAATATCAGGGCGGCACCACGGCGGTCTCCAATATGGGGATGATGGGCGTCAAGGACTTTGCCGCCGTCGTCAACCCGCCGCACGCTTCCATTCTGGCGGTTGGCGCCGGCGAGAAGCGCGCGGTCGTCAAGAATGACGAGATCACCATTGCCACGGTCATGTCGGTCACGCTTTCGACCGATCACCGCTGCGTCGACGGTGCTCTGGCGGCCCAGGTGCTGTCGTCCTTCAAGGGCTACATCGAAAATCCGATGTCGATGCTGGTCTGAGGCGGTCCTGGGCAGGGATGATACGCAATGAAAACAGTTCTTTGTTACGGTGATTCCCTGACATTCGGACATGATCCGGCCGGAAACGGCCGCCATGCCCATAAGGATCGCTGGCCGATGGTGCTGCAAAAGGCTTTGGGGGAGGGCGTTGAGGTTCTCTCCGAAGCCCTTGGCGGCCGCACCACAGCCTATGATGACCACACGGCGGCAGCCGACCGCAACGGCGCGCGCATTCTGCCGACGTTGCTTGCCAGCCATACGCCGCTCGATCTGGTCATCATCATGCTGGGCACCAACGACCTCAAGCCGTGGACCGGCGGCGGGGCATTTGCCTCGCGCAGCGGCCTGAAGCGGCTGATCGAGATCGTGCGTTCGCATCCCTATTCATTCGGTGACGATGCGCCGGACATTCTCGTGGTCTCGCCGCCGCATGCGGTGCCCACGGCGAATGATACCGGCATGGGTTTCCTGAAGGGTATTGTCGAACAGTCGCAGATGCTCTCGACCTATTACAGCGAGATCGCCGACGATTTGGGCTGCGGTTTCTATGATGCCGCATCCGTTGCAACGGCAAGTCCGATCGACGGCGTTCATCTGGACGCGGACAACACGCGGGCGATCGGCCGCGGTGTCGAGCCGATGGTCCGAATGATGCTCGGGCTTTGATCGCAGGTGACGGAAATCAAGGAGGACGATCTGCCAGAGGTTAGCGTTGGATATAAGCTTCAATCAAAGGAGGAAATATCCAATGTCGAATACACCGCACGAACTGGCTGATGAATTCCCCGATCTTGTCGAGAAGATGCATGCTCTGAAAGCCGAGGATGCACGGTTTGGCAAACTCCTCGACGAGTATCACGACATAAACCGCGCGGTTCATCGCGCGGAAACAAGGGTCGAACCGACCGACGACGCGCATATGGAAGACCTGCGCAAGCGCCGGATGGTTCTGAAAGATGAAATCTATGGAATGCTGACACGCTGAACGCGGCGGCATTCCCCGAAAAGAGGCCGGACAGGCTTATGCCATCCGGCGCCTTCGCAAAGGAGATGTGCCCCGTGTCCCAGAACTATGATGTTATCGTCATCGGCGCCGGTCCCGGCGGTTATATCGCTGCCATCCGCGCTGCCCAGCTTGGTCTGAAGACCGCCGTTGTCGAGCGCGAGCATCTGGCCGGCATCTGCTCCAACTGGGGCTGCATTCCCACCAAGGCACTGCTGCGCTCCGCCGAAATCCTCGATTTCAGCAATCACGCCAAGGAATACGGCCTGACAGTCGAGGGTTCGGTCAAGGCCGATCTGGAAGCCATCGTCAAGCGTTCGCGCGGCATTGCCGAGCGCATGAATGCCGGCGTCGGCTTCTTGATGAAGAAGAACAAGGTCGATGTGATCTGGGGCGAGGCGACGCTTTCCAAGCCCGGCGAGGTCACCGTCTCCGACGTGAAGAAGACGATCGTCGAGCCGCAGGCGCCGAAGCCGAAGAACACGCTCGGTTCCGGCACCTACACGGCCAAGCACATCATTGTCGCCACCGGCGCCCGCCCGCGTGCGCTTCCGGGCATCGAGCCGGACGGCAAGCTGATCTGGACCTATTTCGACGCGCTGAAACCGGCCAAGCTGCCGAAATCGCTGCTGGTCATGGGCTCCGGCGCCATCGGCATCGAATTCGCCTCCTTCTACCGTTCGCTCGGTGTCGAGGTGACCGTTGTCGAGGTGATGAAGCAGGTGATGCCGGTCGAGGATGCCGAGATCGGCAAATTCGCCCAGAAGCGGCTTGAAAAGCGCGGCATCAAGATCATGCTGGAAGCCAAGGTGGCCAAGGTCGAGAAGGGCAGCGACAACATCACTGCGCATGTCGAGACCAAGGACGGCAAGGTCGAAAAGATCACCGCAGACCGGATGATCTCGGCTGTCGGCGTTCAGGGCAATATCGAGAATATCGGCCTTGAAAAGCTCGGCATCAAGACAGATCGCGGCTGCATTGTCATCGATGATTACTGCAAGACCAATGTCGAGGGCGTCTATGCCATCGGCGATGTCGCCGGTCCGCCGATGCTGGCCCACAAGGCCGAGCACGAGGCTGTCATCTGCGTCGAAAAGCTCGCAGGCGAAAAGAACGTCCATCCGCTCGACAAGCGCAAGGTTCCCGGCTGCACCTATTGTAATCCGCAGGTCGCCTCGGTTGGTCTCACTGAGGCCAAGGCCAAGGAAGCTGGCTATGACGTGCGCGTCGGCCGCTACAGCTTCGTTGCCAATGGCAAGGCCGTGGCGCTCGGCGAGGATCAGGGCATGGTCAAGACGGTGTTCGACAAGAAGACCGGTGAGCTTCTGGGCGCCCATATGGTCGGCGCGGAAGTGACCGAACTGATCGAGGGTTTTGTCGTCGCCATGAACCTGGAGACGACCGAGGAAGAACTGATGCACACCATCTTCCCGCACCCGACCTTGTCGGAAATGATGAAGGAAAGTGTGCTCGACGCTTACGGGCGTGCACTGAACGCGTGATTCCTCTATGGTGGCGGGGCAGGCTTTTATTGGCCTGCTCCAAAACCGAGAGAGGAAGGGAGACGCATTTATGGAAGAGCAGGGTGTAGGCTGGATTGCCGCCATCGTCATCGGCGGTGTTGCCGGGTGGCTTGCCGAGAAGTTCATGAAGTCCGATATGGGCATCCTCATGAACATCATCCTCGGCATTGTCGGGGCCATTGTCGCCAACGCCATTCTGGGCGTGTTCGGCATTGCCCTTGGTGGCTGGCTTGGCTACCTGATCGCCGGTTTTATCGGCGCCGTGATCCTGATCTGGGTCGGACGCCTGATAAAGCGCTGACAGAAGTTTGCAGGAAAAGTTGGCCGGGCCCCTTCGGGCTCGGCCGCCAACAAGGGTGAAACATGGTTACGCTTCTTGATACCACAGCCCCCAAGCGGGTGCGCCATCCGGAAAAGGCTCACAAGCCCGATACGGAAATCATGCGCAAGCCGGACTGGATCCGGGTAAAGGCGCCGACCTCCAAGGGCTATCAGGAAACCCGCGGGATCGTGAAGGAAAACAGACTGGTGACGGTCTGCGAGGAAGCGGGCTGTCCCAATGTCGGGGAGTGCTGGGAGAAAAAGCACGCCTCGTTCATGATCATGGGCGAAATCTGCACCCGCGCCTGTGCCTTCTGCAATGTTTCGACCGGCAAGCCCGGCGCGCTCGACCAGAGCGAGCCGGAAAATATCGGCAAGGCCGTCAGCCAGATGGGCCTTCAGCATGTGGTGATCACCTCTGTCGACCGAGATGACCTCGCCGATGGCGGTGCGGAGCATTTCGAAAAGGTCATCCGCGCTATCCGGGCAGCATCGCCCTCGACCACGATCGAGGTGCTGACGCCTGACTTCCTGCGCAAACCCGGCGCGCTGGAGCGCGTTGTGGCCGCACGTCCCGATGTGTTCAACCACAATCTGGAAACCGTACCGTCCAATTATCTGACGGTGCGCCCCGGTGCGCGTTATTTCCACTCCATCCGCCTGCTTCAGCGGGTCAAGGAACTGGACCCGAACATGTTCACCAAATCCGGTATCATGGTCGGTCTCGGTGAGGAGCGGAACGAAGTGCTGCAGTTGATGGACGACCTCAGGACGGCCGATGTCGACTTCCTGACCATCGGTCAGTATCTGCAGCCGAGCCGCAAGCATCACCGCGTGGTCAAGTTCGTCACGCCGGAAGAGTTCAAGTCCTATGAAACGGTGGCCTACACCAAGGGCTTCCTCAAGGTTTCGGCCAGCCCGCTGACCCGCTCGTCACACCATGCCGGCGAGGATTTCGCTGAGCTGCGCGCAAACCGCGCGAAGAAGCTGGCACAGGCCGCCGAATAAGCATCAACACCCAGCCTTTTCGACGGGCGTCATCCTCGGGCTTGACCCGAGGATCTAATCAACCTTCCGCGCGAGAGGTGCTGGCGTTCGTTGATATACTTTATTTTAGTCCCCTTTTGTCCGACACGCCTGTCGTGTTGACGTGTGATCAGATGCTCGGGACAGGCCCGAGCATGACGGCGGAGAATGGGGAGGTGTTCTCGGCGATCTGAGAGCGTTCTCCTCTCACCGATACTCAGATGACAGAGAGGCTAGGCCGCACCTTCTCTCCCATCACTGGAGAGCGGTTGATTCGCTCTGCTACAACCGCTAAAGACCCCAGCTCCGGTTCTCTGGAAAAGGGGAGCATTTCATGAACCGTATCGACATTTCGGAGGCTGCCGCGCGACTGAAGACAGCACGGCGGATCATGGTGCTGGGGTGCTCGGGCAGCGGCAAATCAACACTTTCGCGAAAGATCGCGGAGCGTTTCGGCCTTCGCCACATCTCGATGGACCGCGACGTGTTCTGGCTTCCGGGCTGGGTGATGCGCGACAAGGCCGAGATCCGGTCGCGCGTGGAAAGGCTGGCGCAAGGCGAGGCCTGGGTGTTCGACGGCAACAACACCGAAACAATGCCACCCCGAATGGCCCGTGCCGACCTCATTCTCTGGCTTTCCCCGCCGCGCCGGGTCAGTCTTTGGGGCGCTCTCAAGCGCATTCCCATATCCTATGGCCGGGTGCGGTCCGATATGGCGCCCGGATGCCCCGAGCGCATCAACATTGAATTCCTGCGCTACATCTGGAGTTTCAACCGCAAGACATTGCCAAAAATGGAACGGATAGTGGAGGAGAAGGGTGGAGCTCTGCCGGTCTGCCTTTTGAAATCGCACCGCGCCGTCAACGAATTGCTTGCGCTTTCCGCTCGGGACCATTAGCTGAAAAACCATGCCAGAGTTCAAGACAACACGACATGTCCACCATTCAGCCGACCGGATGTTCGACCTCGTTGCCGACGTTGAACGTTATCCCGAGTTTCTGCCGCTTTGCGAGGCTCTGTCGATCCGCTCGTCGCGGGAAAAGGACGGCAAGACCCTGCTGATCGCCGATATGACGGTCGGCTACAAGGGTATTCGCGAGACCTTTACCACGCAGGTGCTGCTTAACCGCGAAGAGCGCCGCATCGATGTCAGCTATATCGACGGCCCGTTCCGGTTTCTGGATAATTGCTGGCATTTCCAGCCGGAGGGCGAAAGCGCCTGCGCCGTTCAGTTCTATATCAACTACGAATTCAAGAACCGCATTCTCGGCGCGATGATGGGCTCGATGTTCGACCGGGCCTTCCGCAAGTTTTCCGAAGCCTTCGAGGCACGCGCCGACAGGATTTATACCTAGTCCTAAGGACCGGAACGATTTTGAAAGTGGCTAGGCGAAAGTCGTAGCCATCACTACGGCGAGGGTATTACGACTGAATCAGGCCTTCGAGCATGCCAAGCGCGGTCTGCACCGTGGCAATGCGGATGCCGTCGCGGCCGATGTCGCCATAGCGGCTTTCGATATGGTGGAGGCGTCCCTTGCGGTCACGCGCTGCAAGATGGACGAGGCCGACAGGCTTTTCGGGCGTTCCGCCGGAAGGACCGGCGATGCCGGTCACGGCGACGGCCAGGTCGGCGCCCGATCGCCAGAGTGCCCCGGCCGACATCTGCAGCGCGGTTTCGCGTGAGACCGCACCGACCGTTGCCAGCGTTTCGGCGCTGACCCCGAGCATGTCCATCTTCGCCTGGTTGGAATAGGTGATATAGCCCCGGTCGACGACCGCGGAGGAGCCGGCGATATCGGTCAGCGCACTGACAATCATTCCGCCGGTGCAGCTTTCGGCGGTGGCAATGGTCTTGCCGGCTCTGGTGCAATGGTCGACGAGAAGCCGGGCCCGTTCTTCGATATCCGCGTTGATCATCGCATGTTTCCGTAACTGACGCTCGCCGTGGCAATCGCGGCGATCCCCTCGCCACGGCCGACGAAGCCGATGGTTTCGTTTGTCGTGGCCTTGACCGAGCACCGCGCCAGATCGATGCCAAGGCAATCTGCGATTTTCTGCCGCATTTCATTGCGATGCGGGCCGACCTTCGGCGCCTCCGCGATCAGGCTGACATCGGCATTGAGGATGACGCCGCCCTTGTCCCGCACGATCTTTGCGGCATGTGCCAGAAAGATGTTGGACGCCGCTCCCTTCCATTGCGGATCGGACGGCGGGAAATGATCGCCAATATCGCCTTCGCCGCAGGTCGCGAGCAGGGCGTCCGTCAGGGCGTGGAAGGCGACATCGGCATCGGAATGGCCGGAAAGCGTCATGTCATGGGGAATGCGCACGCCGCAAAGCGTCACCCCGTCGCCGGGCACCAGCTTGTGCACGTCATAGCCGTTTCCGGTGCGGATATCGGCAATCAGGTTCTGGGAAAGCTTTTCGTCTGCCATGGCGAGGTCTCTCCGGAAGGTCAGTTTCACATTGTCGGCAAGTCCGTCGACAAGCCGTACGCCAAGACCGGCCCATTCGGCGATGCCGGCGTCATCGGTAAAATCGAAACGCTGTTCGGCAGCGGCCCGGCGGTGCGCGTCGAAAATGACGGCAAAATCGAAGGCCTGCGGGGTCTGCGCGGCGAAAAGCCCGGCCCGCGGCACGGTTCCGGCCACCATGTGATGCGCATCGGCCTGCTTCAGCGTGTCGGCCACGGCAATCGCCGGCAAAACGGCATTGTCGCCGGCCTTCAACGCCGCGCAGATCCGCTCGATCAGCGGTGCGTCGAAAAAGGGCCGCACAGCGTCGTGGATCAGCACGTGGCTGGGATTGGCCCGCTCCAGTGCCTCAAGCCCGTTCAGGACAGATTGCTGGCGGGTGTCGCCGCCATACACGAACTGAATGCCATCGGCCTGCCGCACATGCGACAGAGCGTCACGGAAAAGCGCCTCGTCATCCGGGTGAATAACCACGACGATACCCGCGCTTGCGCCGGCCCATTCGACAAAGCCCGACAGGGTGTGGGAAATCACGGGCATGCCGCCGATAGGGCGGTATTGCTTCGGGCCTTCTTCGGGAACGCCGGCCCTTTCCCCTCGGCCTGCGGCAACCACGACAACACCGGGATTGAAGCTTTTGCCTGCTGCCATGATCAGATATGTACCTGTCTGTTGATTCCAGTTGGCGCGAACTTACCCGGATTGCGCCAATTTTCCAGCATATGCCTAATTTTTGTGAAGTATTAGCGAAATCGCTTGGCAAACGGCCACGGCTTGTCTAAAAATAGGGCAAAATGATGTGCTGCATGAAAGATAGCCATTTGCTTCGCAATAATCCATCGGATTCCTTTGAGATTGGCAACGTCCGGGTTCGCAATCGCGTCATTCTGGCACCGATGTCCGGCGTTACCGATCTGCCGTTCAGGGAACTCGCCTTCTGCCATGGCGCGGGCCTTGTCGTGACCGAAATGATCGCAAGCCGCGAGCTGACATTCAATACCGCCGAAAGCTGGGTACGCCTGAAGGGCGCGGGGCTCAAGCCCCATGTGGTGCAGCTTGCCGGTCGCGACCCCGCCTTCATGGCGGAGGCTGCCCGTATCGCCGAGGCCAATGGCGCCGATATCGTCGATATCAATATGGGCTGCCCGGCAAAAAAGGTTGTCGGCGGCTATACCGGTTCGGCGCTGATGCGCGAGCCGGAGCGGGCGCTTGCCATTATCGAGGCCACCGTTGCCGCCGTCGATGTGCCGGTCACGGTCAAGATGCGGCTTGGCTGGGATCATGAAAGCATGAATGCCCGCGAGCTTGCCGCCCGCGCGCAAGATGCCGGCGTTCAGGCTATCACGGTGCATGGCCGGACCCGCATGCAGTTTTACAAAGGCAGTGCCGACTGGGATGCCGTGGCTGCTGTCGCCGACGTCGTCAGCATACCTTTCATCGCCAATGGCGATATCGAAACCCGCGAGGATGTAGACAATCTGCTGTCGCGCAATGGCATCACGGCGGTGATGACGGGCCGCGGCTGCCAGGGACGGCCATGGCACGCAGGTTTCCTGGCCGGCGCGCCGGACCTGCCACAGGCCGTCAAGGCGGGAATAGCACTGGAACATTATCGCAAAATGCTGTCATTTTACGGAACCGAGGTCGGCGTACGCCACGCCCGCAAACATCTTGGATGGTATATCGGCCGGCTTGTGCCCGGTATCGATGCCGCTGAAAGAACCCAGATCATGACCGAAACAAATCCGGATCGCGTTATCGCCCGGCTGGATGCCCTGCTGACGCACGCGAGCGAGGAAAGGAAAGCCGCATGACCACCACCGATGGCGGTATGCGCAAGGCTGCCGAAATGGTCGCTCTCGAAGTGCTGAACGCGATTCAGAATCCCGTCGTGCTGATCGAGAAAGACGGCCGGATTTCCTATACGAACTGGGAAGCCGAGGTGTTTTTCGGTGCAAGTGCGGCCCATCTGGCGCGCAAGGCACTGACCGATTTCATCCCCTTCGACAGCCCCTTGCTGGCCCAGATCGAGCAGGTGCGCGAACGCCGCGCGCCGGTCAATGAATACCGCGTTGATCTGTCCTCGCCGCGTCTTGGCCAGGACAAGCTGGTGGATATCTATGTCGCGCCGGTGGGAGAGGAGGGCTCCGTGGTCCTGGTTTTCCAGGTGCGTTCCATGGCTGACAAGATCGATCGCCAGCTTGTGCATCGCGCGGCGGCGCGCTCGGTCACGGGGCTTGCCTCGATGCTGGCGCATGAAATCAAGAACCCGCTTTCCGGCATTCGCGGTGCGGCCCAGTTGCTTGAGACCAACGCCAGTGACGATGACAGGGCGCTGACCCGTCTGATCTGCGATGAATCCGACCGGATCGTCTCGCTGGTGGACCGTATGGAAGTGTTTTCCGACGAACGGACGATCGACCGCGTGCCGCTCAACATCCATTCGGTGCTCGACCACGTGAAGGCGGTGGCAAAAGCCGGTTTTGCGCGCGATATCAAGATCATCGAGGAATATGACCCGTCCCTGCCGCAGGTTTTTGCCAATCGCGACCAGATGGTTCAGGTGTTCCTCAACCTGGTCAAGAATGCAACGGAAGCGGTCGCCGACAAGCCGGATGGCGAGATCATCCTGACATCGGCCTACCGGCCCGGCATCCGTATGTCGGTGGCGGGAACCCGCGAAAAGATCTCGCTGCCGCTGGAATTTTGCGTTCAGGATAACGGACCGGGCGTTCCGCCCGATCTTATGCCGCATTTGTTCGATCCTTTCATCACCACCAAACCGAACGGTACGGGACTGGGGCTTGCCCTGGTTGCCAAGATCATCGGCGCGCATGGCGGGATCATCGAATGCGAGAACATGAAAGGTCGCACGACATTCCGGATCCTGATGCCCGTCTCCAAGGATGTCCTGCAGGAGCAGGCCAACCCGAAAATGGAAATTGAATAGATGACAGCCACGATACTTGTCGCAGATGATGACGCAGCCATCCGTACGGTGCTGAACCAGGCGCTGAGCCGTGCCGGTTACGATGTCCGGATCACCTCGAATGCCGCAACCTTGTGGCGCTGGGTGTCCTCGGGCGAGGGCGATCTGGTGCTCACCGACGTGGTCATGCCGGACGAAAATGCGTTCGACCTGCTGCCGCGCATCAAGAAATCACGGCCCGAACTGCCGGTGATCGTGATGAGCGCGCAGAACACCTTCATGACGGCGGTGCGGGCATCGGAAAAGGGCGCTTATGATTACCTGCCCAAACCGTTCGATCTGACCGAGCTGATCGCCATTGTCGGCCGGGCGTTGTCCGAACCGAAACGCAAGCCGGCGCCGCTTGGCGACGACATGCAAGACGGTATGCCGCTCGTCGGCCGGTCGGCTGCCATGCAGGAAATCTACCGGGTTCTGGCGCGTTTGATGCAGACCGACCTGACGCTGATGATCACGGGTGAATCAGGCACCGGCAAGGAGCTGGTGGCGCGTGCGCTGCACGATTACGGCAAGCGCCGAAACGGTCCGTTCGTTGCCATCAACATGGCGGCGATCCCGCGTGATCTGATCGAATCGGAATTGTTCGGCCACGAAAAAGGCGCGTTCACCGGCGCTCAGACCCGGTCCTCCGGCCGTTTCGAACAGGCCGAGGGCGGCACGCTGTTTCTGGATGAAATCGGCGACATGCCGATGGATGCGCAGACGCGGCTTTTGCGCGTTCTCCAGCAGGGGGAGTACACCACGGTGGGTGGACGCACGCCGATCCGCACAGATGTGCGCATCGTTGCCGCCACCAACAAGGACCTCAAACAGTCGATCCATCAGGGCCAGTTCCGCGAGGACCTCTATTATCGCCTCAATGTGGTGCCGCTCAGACTGCCGCCGCTGCGCGAGCGTGCCGAGGATATCGGTGACCTTGTCCGCCATTTCATCAATGAAGGCGAAGTCGAAGGGCTTGGCGGCAAACGGTTCGAACAGGCCGCCATCGACGCCATGAAGACCTATCCGTGGCCCGGCAATGTGCGCGAGCTGGAAAACCTCGTGCGCCGGCTGATGGCGCTCTATCCGCAGGACGTCATCACCCGTGAGATCGTCGAGCAGGAGCTGCAGGCCGATCAGCCGGAAGCGCCTGCCGAGGGCGCACAGGTGCGCAGCGGCATGCCGACCATCGCCCAGGCCGTCGAGGAGAACATGCGCACCTATTTCGCCAGTTTCGGCGAAAGCCTTCCGCCCTCCGGCCTTTACGAGCGGGTTTTGAACGAGGTCGAATACCCGCTTATCCTGGCGGCACTCACGGCCACGCGCGGCAACCAGATCCGCGCGGCGGACCTGCTCGGCCTCAACCGCAACACGTTGCGCAAGAAAATCCGTGAGCTGGGTGTTTCGGTCTACCGCAGCTCGCGCTCTGCATCCTGATTTTGCCCGGATTGACAGGGGACTGGCAGCTTTCCGTTGCATTTGTGCCACAATCTGTTGCATATCCTCACCATAGGATGGAATCGCGGTGATTGCGCTCACCTTTACCGCGCGTGTCCTTGAGCGTTCTCGCCGATGAGGGCGGGAGGGCGTTTGAGAACGGTGGCATGACAGCAGACGGCAGCGAGACACAAAGCAGTTTTCACGCGCAGGTCGAGGATGATGGCGCGACCAGCGGCGATTCAGCCCATGGGCGCGGCAGCGCACGGGCCATTTTGAAATCGCCGGGCATGTTCCTCGTCGTCGGCGCGTTGCTGACCGCCTTCCTGTCGCTTTTCATTCTTCTGGGGCTGACGCCGATAAAGCCGACCGGCCATGTCGTTGCCGGGCTTGTGGCTGCCAACTCGCTCTTCGTTCTTGCGATGATCTTTCTGATCGGCCGGGAGGTTCTCACCCTGCTGAAGGCCCGCAGGCGCGGCCGTGCGGCCGCCCAGCTGCATATCAGGATCGTTGCGCTTTTCTCGATTGTGGCGGTGACGCCGGCGATCGTGGTGGCGATCTTTGCCACACTGACGCTCAATGCCGGCCTTGATCGCTGGTTTGCGCTCCGAACCCAGTCGATCGTGCAGTCCTCGTTGAATGTCGCTCAGGCCTACATGATGGAGAATGCCAGCTATCTGCAGGGCCAGACGCTCTCCATGGGCAACGACCTGGAGCGCAACCGCTCGCTCTATTTTCTGGACCGGACCGGCTTTGCCGACCTCATGACCCGTCAGGCGCGCGGGCGCGGAATGCTCGGCGCCTTCCTGATGCAGGACGACGGCAGTGTTGTCGTTCAGGCCGATCTAGGCGACGAAACCGTGCTGCCCGACATTCCCGATGATGCGCTTGAAAAGGCCGCTGCCGGCACGCCAACGCTGATTCCGCCGGGTGATACCAATCTTGTGGGCGCAATCATCGCGCTTGAGGCCATTCCGAACAGCCTGCTCTATACCGTCCGTGCCGTTGATCCCAATGTCATGGGCGCGATGCGGATGATCGAGGACAATGTCTCCGAATATTCGGCGATGGAGGAGGGGCGTTTTTCAATTCAGGTGGCCTTTGCGGTGCTCTATCTCGGCTTTGCGCTGATCGTGCTGCTGGCCGCGATCTGGACCGGTATCGCCGTTGCAGACCGTATCGTTCTGCCGATCCGGCTGCTGATTGGTGCTGCCGACCAGGTGGCCTCGGGCGACATGAAGGTTGTTGTTCCCGTTCGCACCATCGATGGCGATGTCGGCAGACTTTCCAGCACCTTCAACAAGATGATCTCGGAAATCCGCGTTCAGCAGCGTGAAATCCTGGTGGCCAAGGACGAGGTTGATGACCGACGGCGCTTCATCGAGGCTGTGCTGTCCGGTGTTACCGCAGCCGTGATCGGCGTCGATGAAAGCCGCACGATCACCATCGTCAATATTTCCGCCGAACAGCTTCTTGCCGCCAGGAGCGAAGAACTGATCGGCCGCAAGCTTGCTGATCTCTCCCCCGAGATCGACATGGTGATGACAGCGGCCATGCGCCGCCGCCGGCAGAATTTCCGCCGGCAGATCAATCTTTTCCGCCTTGGCAAGGAACGCACGCTCTCCGTACAGGTGACCCGTGAGGATTCCCGCAACGCTTCGAATTCCTATGTCATCACCCTTGATGACATTACCGATCTGATCATCGCCCAGCGTTCGACGGCCTGGGCCGATGTCGCGCGCCGGATTGCTCACGAGATCAAGAACCCGCTGACGCCGATCCAGCTTTCCGCCGAACGCATCAAGCGGCGCTTCGGCCGCAAGATCGACAATGAGGAAGACCGCAAGGTCTTCGACCAGTGTACCGATACAATCGTCCGTCAGGTGGGCGATATCGGGCGGATGGTTGATGAGTTTTCATCTTTTGCGCGCATGCCCAAACCGTCGAAATCCGCCGGTGACCTGCGTCAGATTCTGTCTGACGCGGTGTTCCTGCTGGAGATGGGCCGCACCGACATCACCTTCCTGCGTGAACTGGGCGATGAACCGCTTGAAGGCTTCTTTGATGACCGGATGCTTGGTCAGGCCTTCGGGAATATTATCAAGAATGCCGTAGAGGCGATTGAAAACGTTCCAGAAAGTGAAATATACGGAGAGCGGAAAATCCTCGTGCGCGCCGGTTTCGACAAACAGAGGGACCGTTACGTCATCGACTTTATCGACAACGGCAAGGGGCTGCCTGTCGAAAATCGGCACATGATCCTTGAACCGTATATTACGATGCGCGAAAAAGGCACCGGGCTTGGCCTCGCGATCGTTCGCAAGATCATCGAGGAACATGGCGGCAAGCTGGAATTGCATGACGCTCCCCAGGATTTTGCCGGGGGACGGGGAGCGATGATCCGCGTTGAACTGCCGCATGTTCATGACAGTGAACGCACGCGCGAGGAAACAGACAAGGAAGAACAAGATGGCCTCTGATATTCTCGTCGTCGATGATGAGGCGGATATTCGTGATATCGTCTCGGGCATCCTTTCCGATGAAGGGCATGAAACCCGCGTCGCACATGACAGCGACAGTGCGCTGGCTGCGATCAACGACCGCGTGCCGCGTCTGATTTTTCTCGATATCTGGATGCAGGGCAGCCGGCTTGACGGCCTGGCGCTTCTGGAAGAGATCAAGCAGCGCTACCCGGATATTCCGGTGGTAATGATTTCGGGCCACGGCAATATCGAAACCGCGGTGTCATCGATCAAGCGCGGCGCCTTCGATTTTATCGAGAAGCCGTTCAAGGCCGACCGTCTGGTGCTGATCGCCGAGCGGGCGCTGGAAAATTCGCGGCTGAAATCGGAAGTTCAGGAGTTGAAGCGCAAGAGCGGCGACCCGGACGAACTCGTCGGTTCGTCGCTTCTGGTTTCGCAGTTGCGACAGACCGTCGAGAAAGTCGGCCCGACCAACAGCCGCGTCATGATTTTCGGCGGCTCCGGCTCCGGCAAGGAGGTGGTTGCGCGGCTGATGCACAAGAAAAGCCTGCGGGCGCAGGCGCCGTTCGTGGCGCTGAATGCAGCGGCCATCACGCCGGAAAACATGGAGACCGAGCTGTTCGGCGTCGAGGCGGGTGGTGGGCGCACCCGCAAGACCGGGGCGCTGGAACGCGCGCATCGCGGCACGCTCTATCTGGATGAAATCGGCGAAATGCCGCCGGAAACCCAGAAAAAAATCCTGCGCGTGCTGGTCGACCAGCAGTTTGAACGTGTCGGCGGCAGCCGACGGGTGAGCGTTGATGTCAGGATATTGTCGTCGACAGCACTCGATCTGAAATCGCGCATCGAAGAAGGCCTGTTCCGTCAGGACCTGTTTCACCGTCTGGCGGTCGTGCCGGTTGTCATTCCCGGCCTTGCCGAGCGGCGTGAGGATATTCCGTTCCTGGCCGATTTCATCATGCGCCAGCTCTGTGAGCAGGCGGGAATCCGCCAGCGGCAGATCGGCGATGATGCCATGGCTATCCTGCAGGCGCATGACTGGCCGGGCAATATCCGCCAGTTGCGCAACAATCTGGAACGGCTGCTGATCCTGTCGCGGGAGGAGGATGCCGGCCAGCCGATCGGCGCAGACCTGCTGCCGGCCGATCTCTCCGACGTGCTGCCGCAAATCCAGACCTCGGGCGACGCCCACATCATGACGCTGCCGCTGCGCGAGGCGCGCGAACGTTTCGAGCGCGATTACCTGATGGCGCAGATCAACCGTTTCGGCGGTAATATCTCGCGTACGGCAGAATTCGTCGGAATGGAGCGCTCGGCTCTGCATCGCAAACTGAAGTCCCTTGGCATTTGATGCAAAACCGGGCAGATTGCGGCCAGCTGAACCACCAGAATCTTAAAACCCCAGAGGGGTTCTGATGAAAATCATTATTTGCGGTGCGGGCCAGGTCGGCTTCGGCATCGCCGAGCGTCTTTCCCAGGAATATAACGACGTTTCCGTTATCGACACTTCGGCCTCGCTGATTACGGCCATTACCGAATTGCTCGATGTGCGCGGCTATGTCGGCCACGGCGCCCATCCGGATGTGCTGGCCAAGGCGGGCGCCGATCAGGCGGACATGATCATTGCCGTCACGCTGCACGACGAAATCAACATGGTGGCTTGTCAGGTCGCCCATTCGCTGTTCAACGTGCCGACCAAGATCGCCCGCATACGCTCCCAGAGCTACCTGCATTCGCACTATTCCGATCTGTTTTCGCGCGATCATATGCCGATCGATGTGACGATCTCGCCGGAAGTCGAGGTCGGCAAGATGGTCCTCCGGCGCATTTCCTTTCCGGGCGCGACCGATATCGTCCGCTTTGCCGACGAAAAGATCGCCATGCTGGCCGTCGAGTGCAATGACGACTGCCCGGTTCTCAACACGCCGCTGATGCAGCTGAGCCAGCTGTTTCCCGATCTCAACGCGACGGTAACCGGCATTTACCGGAACGAGGAAGTGATCATTCCGCATTCGACGGATCAGGTCGTGGCCGGCGATCTGGTCTATGTCGTCTGCGAACAGGAGCATATCCGCCGCACGCTGGCGCTGTTCGGGCATGAAGAGCAGGAGGCCCGGCGGATCGTGATTGCCGGCGGTGGCAATATCGGCTTTTTCGTCGCGAAATCGATCGAGGAACTGCAGCCGAAAACCCGGCTGAAGATGATCGAGTTCGACCGCGAAAAGGCCATCGCCGTCTCCGACGCACTGCATCATGGTATCGTGCTTCAGGGCTCGGCGCTGGACCAGAACATCATGATCCAGGCGGACGTACCCGACGCGCATCTGATGGTCGCGCTCACGAACAATGACCAGACCAATATTCTGGCCTCGGTGATCGCCAAACAGCTTGGCTGCAAGTCCAATCTGGCGCTTTTGAACAATCCGTCCTTCCATGATGTGACCAAATCGCTCGGGATCGATGCCTATATCAATCCGCGCGCCGTCACGATCTCGCGCGTGCTCCAGCACGTCCGCAAGGGCCGTATCCGCTCGGTCTACGCGGTGCAGAAGGGGGCGGCCGAAGTGATCGAGGCGGAAGCCCTGACGACATCGCCGCTGGTGGGAACGCCGTTCAGGGACCTCGACCTTCCGGAGGGAATTCGCATCGGCGCAGTCTATCGCGGTGACACGACATTGCGCCCGACCGGCGACCTCAAGATCAAGCCGCATGACAGGGTCATTCTGTTTGCTGCGGCATCGGCGGTGCGCCATGTGGAGCAGCTTTTCCGCGTTTCAATTCAGTATTTCTGACAGGTGAAATCGGCCTGCAACCGGCCGTGCTGCAGGCAATCGGTTTTCGTCGTTGCGAAAGCGCTACCAATTTGCTACGACCTGTCATTGACTGGTTGTCCCTCGTTCTTCGAAGGCAACTACAATGAGGTGGGCACCGGTTTTCGGCCGGCAAGAGAAAGAAAGAAGCGGCGCCATGGCGGAACGTTCTCAGAATTTGCAGGACCTTTTCCTCAATACTGTCCGTAAGCAGAAGATTTCTCTCACGATTTTTCTGATCAATGGGGTCAAGCTCACGGGCGTTGTCACATCTTTTGACAATTTCTGCGTTTTGCTGCGTCGGGACGGACATTCCCAGCTGGTTTACAAGCATGCGATCTCGACGATCATGCCCGGCCAGCCGGTTCAGATGTTTGAAAACGACGACAACGCTTCCTGATTCGGTGATTTTCCATTCCCGATACGTTTTTTCCTGAAAGCGAATATGAGAACCGCGATTCATCACGGGCGCTCGTTATTGTGCCCGTCATCAAGGCCCAACGGGGCAGTGATGGCGAAACCTCTTCGCGCGCGCCCGAAAGCCGTCTGCAGGAAGCAGTCGGCCTTGCCGGCGCGATCGGTCTGGAGGTCGTCGCCTCCGAGATTGTCGCGGTCAACGAGCCGCGCCCGGCCACACTGATCGGCACGGGCAAGATCCAGGAAATCGACGAATTGCTCGACAACAGCGATATCGGCCTGGTGATCGTCGATCACCCGCTGTCGCCTGTCCAGCAGCGCAATCTCGAAAAAGCCTGGGTTGCCAAGGTGATCGACCGTACCGGCCTGATCCTCGAGATCTTCGGCGAGCGGGCCTCCACCAAGGAAGGCCGGCTGCAGGTCGAACTGGCGCATCTCAATTATCAGCGCGGACGTCTTGTCAGAAGCTGGACCCACCTTGAGCGTCAGCGTGGCGGCGGCGGCTTCATGGGCGGTCCCGGTGAAACCCAGATCGAGGCCGACCGCCGGATGCTGCGCGAGCGCATTACCAAGCTCGAACGCGAGCTGGAACAGGTCGTGCGCACCCGCCAGCTGCACCGTTCGAAGCGCAAGAAGGTGCCGCACCCGATCGTTGCGCTCGTCGGCTATACCAATGCCGGCAAATCGACGCTGTTCAACCGGATTACCGGGGCAGGGGTGCTGGCCGAGGACATGCTGTTTGCCACGCTGGACCCGACGCTTCGGCGGATGAAGCTGCCGCATGGCCGCACGGTTATCCTGTCCGATACGGTTGGTTTCATTTCCGACCTTCCGACCCATCTGGTCGCAGCCTTCCGCGCAACGCTGGAAGAGGTGCTGGAAGCCGATCTGATCCTGCATGTCCGCGACATGTCCGATCCGGCGCGCGATGCCCAGTCGGACGATGTTCTGCGCATTCTCGGCGACCTCGGCATCGACGAAAAGGCGCAGAACGAGAAGATCATCGAAGTCTGGAACAAGCTGGACCTGCTGGATACTGAAGAGCATGACGCGCTGATGGCCCGGGCGGCTGCCAACGCCTCTGTCATGGGCGTTTCCGCCGTTACCGGCGAGGGCGTCGATGCGCTGGTGGACCAGATCGCAGCCCGGCTTGCCGGCATTCTGACCGAAACCACCATCACGCTGTCGCCGGCTCAGTTGCACATCCTGCCGTGGATCTACGAGCACGCGCTTGTCGATGAACGACGCGACCTTGAGGACGGCTCCGTCAGTCTCGACATCCGCGTGCCCGGTCCGGAAGCGCAGCGGCTGGAAAGCATGCTGGCGGGATAGGCGCGGCTATAGCGGCGATCGCGCGGCAAAGACCGCCTTGGCGGCAAAGAGCCCGTTGAGGGCGGCAGGAAATCCGGCATAGACCGCCATTTGCATGATCGTTTCCGTAATTTCATCCCTGCTCACGCCGACATTCAGGGCCGCCTCGATATGCACCTCAAGCTGTGGCCTTGCATTGCCGAGCGCCGTTAGAGCGGCGATGGTTGCGATTTCGCGTTCACGCAGACCCAGGCCGGGGCGGCTGTAGATGTCGCCAAAGGCGAACTCCAGAAGATAGCGTGAGAAATCCGGCGCAATATCCGCCAGCGCTTCGATAACCTTTTCCCCGGCCTCGCCGTCGATTTCGGCAAGGGCATGCTTTCCCCGCTCAAGCCGGGTTTGTTCGGGAGTGGATTGATGGTTGTTCATTGGTTGTCTTGTCCTGCTGTTCGTCACCGCCGGCGTAACCGGCTATCTTGGTGTCGAGAACCGCAAGACAGGACTGAAGTTCGAGCACATGGGCGCGCACTGTGGCGCGATGCGCTTCGAGCAGGCGGCGGCGCTGGTCTTGCGTCACTGCTCCCTGTTGTCTGAGTGCTGCATATTGCAGCATCTGACTGATCGGCATTCCCGTTGTCTTCAGACGACCGAGAAATTCAATCCAGATCAGCGTCGACGGATCATAGTCACGATGGCCCGACCGGTCTCTGTCGGCTTCGGGAAGCAGGCCGATCTTTTCATAGTAGCGGATCGTATAGACCGACAATCCGGAACGCTTCGCCAGTTCACCGATTTTCATGACAGTCCTGTGTTTTGGTCACGACGCTGGCGAAGTTAGGTGTTCGAGTGCACTCGAGGTCAACAGCGAAAACGCGAAGGACGAAAAAAAACGACGGTGGAGGGCCCTCAACGGCTATCCCAGTTTTCGCTCGATCGCCTTGGCATCCTGCCAGAGCGCTTCCATGCGTTCCAGGGTCGCGGCATCCAGCGTCTCACCGGATTGTTCAAGAGACTTCTCTATGTGATTGAACCGGCGTCGGAATTTCGTATTTGTTCCACGCAGGGCTTGTTCCGGATCGGTCTTTGTGTGGCGGCCGAGATTGACGGCGGCGAAGATGAGATCACCGAGTTCATCGGCAATCGCAGCCTTGTCACCTGACTGAAGCGCCTGCCGCAACTCGCCGATCTCCTCTTCGAACTTGTTGAGAATCGGTTCTGGCTCGGACCAGTCGAAACCGACGTGGGCGGCGTGTTCCTGAAGCTTGAGCGCTTCCGTCAGCGCCGGGAACGAGCGCTGGACGCCGCCGAGATGTCCGGCCTTGAAATCCTCTGTGATCCCGGCTTTCGCCCGTCGTTCGGCGCGTTCTGCCTTTTCCTGCCGCTTGATCTCGTCCCACTGGATCTTGACCGCTTCGGGCGTATCGGCCGCATTGCGGGCAAAGACATGCGGGTGACGGCGAACCATCTTGGCCGTGATGGCATGAACCACATCGCCGAAGCTGAACAGGCCCTGTTCCTCCGCCATACGGGCGTGAAACACGACCTGCAGCAGCAGGTCCCCCAGTTCGTCGCACAGGTCATCAAAATCGTTGCGCTCGATCGCGTCGGCCACTTCATAGGCTTCTTCGATGGTGTAGGGCTTGATCGACGCGAAATCCTGTTTGACGTCCCACGGGCAGCCGGTCTCGGGGTCCCGCAAGGCGGCCATGATTTCGATAAGGCGAGCGATGTCGCGTGACGGTTCCACGGTGGCAGGCTCCGTATATGTGAACAAGATTTCTCAGCCCAGCGGGATGCCGGTTGCATTCTTATGCGACTGGTAGGTGTCCGACGCAAGGGCATAGCGGTGCCTGATCGCGTCGATGCGCTTCATCAACTGCTCGTGCGTGGGGCCGGTGGTGTCCTCTGCCATCTGAACAATGGAATGCGCGGTGAAGAACGCATTGCTGCGGCGATAGCCGCCGGGTTCCAGCCCGTAGAGTTCCTTCATGATCTTCAGGTCATGCGGAATGCCGAAACTGTCGCGGGAATCTTCATGGCTGAAGAAATAGTAGTAGTTATCGAAACCGGCCCAGGTGATCGCGGACATGCACATGGTGCAGGGTTCATGCGTCGACAGAAACAGAAGCTCGCTTGTCGGCGGCGGGGAGGGCAGTTCGTAAAACTGATTGAGCGTCTTCACCTCACCATGCCAGAGCGGATTGGTGGTTTCGTCATTCGTCCCGGCAATCACCAGCGACAAGTCGGATTTGCGCAGAATTGCCGCGCCGAAAACCTTGTTACCGCTGTCGACGCCGCGTTCGGTAAGCGGCAGAATGTCGTTTTCGATGACCGAGAGCAGTCGGTCCGTCAGTTTGCTGTCTTGCACGAAGCATGTTCCCGTTTTTCCAATTTTGATCGCAGTATTGGCATATTCATCCATCAGCGCAAATGCCGGCGGATACGGTTCCGGTCAAATTTACTGCCATTGGTGAAAAATTGAGGAATGAAATGTTTCGCCGCTTACAGACGACGCATTTTCGTTTCTTCAATCGCCGGACAAACGAAGCGATTATTCGGGCAATCGTGAAAGGACTGCCCGCAATGGTCGCGAAAGACGAACTGCTGACAACATTCCCGGCTTTTTTCCGGGTCGAGAACCGCAAGGTTGCGATATTCGGCAATGGCGAAGAGGCCTTTGCCAAGACGCGACTGATGGCGAAAACCAGTGCCGCCATTACAGCCTATGCGGATGATCCCGCTGAAGACTATGCGGCCTATCTGGCGGAAAACGGCTACGCACTGGTCCGGGCCGGTTTCGAGGCTGCACAGCTGGACGGTTCGGTTCTGGCCTTTGCCGCGACCGGCGAAGCCGAGCAAGACCACCTGATTTCCGAAACGGCGCGGGCGCTGTCCATCCCCGTCAATGCCGTCGACCAGAAGGATGACTGCGATTTCTATACGCCGGCCCTGGTTGCCCGTCCGCCGGTCGCCGTTGCCATCGGCACGGAAGGGGCAGGGCCCGTTCTGGCGCAGATGATCCGCGCGCAGATCGATACCATTCTGCCGCGCTCGCTGGGGCCGCTCGCCCGCCTTGCCAACCGCCTGCGTGACAAGGTGGATGTGAATATCCCGCGCGGCGCCGCCCGCCGGGCCTTCTGGTCGCGGTTCTTCAACGGCTCCGTTGCCAATGCCGTCGACAAGGGCAGGCTGCTTGAAGCCGAATGTCTAGCTGATGAAATCATCGCCGACGGTTCGTCCGTTGCGGGCCATGTGGCGCTCGTGGGCGCCGGGCCGGGGGCTGAGGACCTGCTGACCATCCGCGCCCACCGGCTGCTGATGGAAGCCGACGTGATTGCCCATGATGCGCTGGTGCCGCAGGCTGTTGTCGATATGGGGCGTCGGGATGCCGAACGCATCGCCGTCGGCAAGCGCAAGAATTGCCACTCCAAGTCCCAGAACGAAATCAATGACCTGCTGGTCTCTCTTGCCAGAGAGGGTAAGCGCGTCGTACGGCTGAAATCCGGCGATCCGCTGATCTTCGGCCGCGCCGGCGAGGAAATGGCGGCGCTGCGCGCGGCGGGCGTTTCCTATGAGGTTGTTCCCGGCATCACGTCGGCCTCCGCCGCTGCCGCCGATTTCGGCCTGCCGATGACCTTGCGCGGCGTTGCTTCCACGCTGGTTTTTACGACCGGCCACGACCTTAATGGTGAAACCTTGCCGGACTGGGCCGCACTTGCGGTCCGGGGTGCCACCATTGCCGTCTATATGGGCCGTTCCGTAGCCGCCAAGCTTGGCGCCCGGTTGCAGGAGGCGGGTGTGCCCGCCGATACCACCATCGCCGTCGTTGAAAATGCCAGCCGCAAGAACCGGCGGTTGTTTCACGGCGTCCTTTCCGAACTGGCGGACCTTGAGGCGCGCGAAGACCTGACCGGACCGGTCATGGTCATCATCGGCGACGCCGTTGCCGGCGCCAGCCTCGAACAGTCGAGCGCGCTTGCGCTCAACAACAACACCGCCTTCACCCCGAAGACAGGAGCTGCTCATGTCCGCGAAAACCTCAGCTAAGGTTCTGACCGCCAATCGCCTGACCGATGGTATTGCTGTCTGGCTCGATGCGAATGGCCGCTGGACGGAAGACCTGCAGCACGCGCTGGTCGCCCGCCACGACGCGGCAATCGACAGCCTCGACGAAATCGGGAAGCGCGACTTCTCCGCCAACATGATCGTCGATGTCGATATCATCGATGTCGAGGAGCGCCCGGACGGCCGGATATGGCCTGTTCGCCTGCGTGAACGCATCCGCGCCGAAGGCCCGACAATTCCCTATGCCGCCGGCTATTCCTTTGCCAGCCCCGAACGCGTGGAGGCCTGAGACCGATGTATCGCTACGACGAATTCGACCATGACTTCGTAAAGCAGAGAACTGCGCAGTTCGCCGATCAGGTGGAGCGCAGGCTTTCGGGCGAAATCACCGAGGACCAGTTCAAGCCGCTGCGGCTGATGAACGGCGTCTATCTCCAGCTTCACGCCTATATGCTGCGCGTTGCCGTGCCCTACGGCACGATGAATGCCGCGCAGATGCGCATGCTCGCCCATATCGCGCGCAAATACGACCGCGGATATGGTCACTTCACCACGCGCCAGAACATCCAGTACAACTGGCCGAAGCTTGCGGACATCCCCGCCATTCTGGAGGATCTGGCCAGCGTCGAGATGCACGCGATCCAGACATCGGGCAACTGCATCCGCAATGTGACGGCCGACCATTTCTCAGGCGCTGCCGCCGACGAGGTGGCCGACCCGCGCCCCTATGCCGAAATCCTGCGGCAATGGTCGTCGCTGCACCCGGAATTTTCCTTCCTGCCGCGCAAGTTCAAGATTGCCGTGACCGGCGCCGAGCGCGACCGGGCGGCGATCCAGGTGCACGATATCGGCCTTCACCTGAAGAAGAACGAAGCCGGCGAACTCGGCTTTACCGTCTTTATCGGCGGCGGGCAGGGGCGTACGCCGATGATCGGCAAGAAGGTGCGCGACTTCCTGCCGGAAGAGGACCTTCTGGCCTATACGACCGCAATCCTGCGCGTCTACAATCTGAACGGCCGCCGCGACAACAAGTACAAGGCACGGATCAAGATTCTCGTGCACGAAACCGGTCTCGACGAGTTGAAGGCCGATATCGAGCGCGAATTCGAAGCCTTGAAGCAGGATGGCGAACTCGCCCTGCCGGAGGCCGATGTTGCGGCAATCCGCTCCTATTTCGCCCTGCCGGACCTGCCGGCGCGCGAGCGTGACCGGGCGGATACGGCAGACGCCGGCTATATCAACTGGCTGTCCCGCAACACCGCGGCGCACAAGCGCAACGACTATGCCATGGTCACGATTTCGCTGAAGCCGATCGGCGGCATCCCGGGCGATGCCACCGACAGCCAGATGGAAGCGGTTGCCGATATCGCAGAGCGCTACGGTTTCGATGAAATCCGCGTCAGCCACGAGCAGAACCTGATCCTGCCGCATGTGGCGCGCGCTGACCTGCCGGCCGTTTACGCGGCCCTGAAGGAGGCCGGGCTGGAAACCGGCAATGCCGGTCTGATCACCGACATGATTGCCTGTCCGGGGCTGGATTACTGCGCGCTTGCCAATGCGCGGTCGATCCCCGTTGCCCAGCAGATTTCCGAGCGTTTCGACAATCCCGAGCGCCAGGCGGAAATCGGCGATCTCAAGATCAAGATTTCCGGCTGCATCAATGCCTGCGGCCACCACCATGTCGGCCATATCGGGCTTCTGGGCGTGGAGAAGAAGGGCGCCGAACTCTACCAGATCACGCTTGGCGGATCGGGCGATGAGAATACGTCGATCGGGCAGATCATCGGCCGCGGTTTCGAACCGGACAAGGTTGCCGATGCAGTCGAGACCATCGTCGACACCTATCTCAGCCTGAGAAGCAGCAAGTCGGAAACATTTATCGATGCGTATCGCAGGCTTGGCATGCAACCCTTCAAGGATGCGCTTTACCCTGAAAAAGCCAAGGCCGCGTGAGGAACAGACGATGAGCGCCATCTGGAAAGAAACAGGTTTTGTTGAAAACGATCCCTGGGTAATAGAGACCGAGGACCGCAAGGCGGGTGAGGGCGAACGCGCGCTTGTTCCCTTTGCGGAGGTCGTGGAAAACGGACTTGCCGGCAATGAAGGGGCAGGGGTCGTCCTCGGTCCCTTCGACGATCCGGTCGCACTCGCACCCCTGCTCGACCGGATCGAGATCATCGCGCTGACCTTTCCGGCCTTCAATGACGGACGGGCGTTTTCGCAGGCAACGGTGCTGCGCGAACGGCTTGGCTATGAAGGCGAGATACGGGCCGTCGGCGATGTGCTGATCGATCCGCTGGTCTATATGCTGCGCTGCGGGTTCGACAGTTTCACCGTGGAAAACGAAACGACAATCCGGCGTTTGAAAGCCGGGCGGCTTCCGTCCGTCAACCGCCACTACCAGCCCGCGACCCGGCCATCGACCGCTTCCGGCGGCTACACATGGCGGCGCGTCGCAAAAATATGATGCATCGTGACAAGTTTTTTGAGGCAAGCGCCTTTGCATTATTTTGCGCGGAGTATTATTTGAGCGCTTAGAACTTCACGAATAGGTGGATTTTATGATTGTGCCGGTTCCATCCCGGCGTTCAGCAGACAGGACGAGACGTCAACATGAATGTGCAAGCCAAGACCGAGGAATTTGCCGCCACACTGCCCGCCGGAGTCTACGGTGAGAAAGTTCTGAGCGTAAAACACTATACCGACCACCTGTTCAGTTTTACGATGACACGGCCGGACGGCTTCCGTTTCCGTTCCGGCGAATTCGCCATGATCGGCCTGATGGTCGGCGGCAAACCGGTCTATCGTGCCTATTCGATTGCCAGCCCGTCCTGGGCGGAAGAACTGGAATTCTTCTCGATCAAGGTGCCGGATGGCCCGCTGACACAGCATCTCCAGAAGATCGAGGTCGGCGACATTATCCTGATGCGCAAGAAGCCGACCGGCACGCTGGTGCTGGACGCGCTGACCCCGGCCAAGCGGCTTTACATGTTTTCGACCGGAACCGGTATCGCGCCGTTCGCCAGCCTGATCCGCGAACCGGAAACCTACGAGAAATTCGACGAGGTGATCCTCACCCATACCTGCCGCGAAGTCGCCGAACTTCAGTACGGTCTGGATCTCGTCAAGGAGATCCGCAGCGACGAACTGTTGAGCGAACTGGTCGGCGACAAGTTGACTCATTACGCCTCGGTCACGCGCGAGCCTTATGAGCACACCGGCCGGATTACCGATCTGATTGCCAGCGGCAAGCTGTTTGAAGACCTCGGCCTTCCGCCGCTCAACCCGGAGACCGATCGCGGCATGATCTGCGGTTCGGCCGAAATGCTGAAAGACACCAAGGCGCTTCTGGAAGCCGCCGGCATGGACGAGGGCGCCAACAACAAGCCGTCTGATTTCGTGATCGAACGGGCTTTCGTCGGCTGAACAGAGCCTGCTTCTGACTTCAGGATGAATTTTGCAGCGGAAACCGGAAACCCCCGGCTTCCGCTGTTTCTATTCGTAGCGCAACGCTTCGATCGGGTTCATCCGGGCGGCACGGCGGGCCGGGAAATAGCCAAAGATGATGCCGATCAGCGCCGAAAAGGCGAAGGCGCCCAGGATCATCGTGGGCGCGACGACGAAGGGCACCGCCAGGTACTGCACGGCCGCATAGGCAACGCCGAGGCCGATGATCACACCGGCAAGGCCTCCGAGCAATGACAGCACGACCGCCTCGACGATGAATTGCAGCAGCACATGCCGTTCCAAAGCACCGACGGTGAGCCTGAGCCCGATTTCGCGGGTGCGTTCGGTGACCGACACCAGCATGATGTTCATGATGCCGATGCCGCCGACAAGCAGGCTGACGGCCGCAACGGCGGCCAGCATGCCGGTCAGATGGCTTTTTGTGCCGGTGACCGCATTGGCGATTTCGGTCATGTCGTTGACCTCGAAATCGCTGGCGCGACCGGGCTGAATATTGCGGCGCTGGCGCAGCAGGGCGGTCACATCGGCTTCCACCTGCCCGGTTGATACGCCGTCACGCGCGGCCAGCAGAATGCTTTCGATATAGCTGTCGCCGCCGACGCGGCGCTGAAAGGCGCTGATCGGCATCAGCACGATATCGTCCTGGTCGCGCCCCATGCTGCTTTCGCCTTTTTCCCTGAGCGTGCCGATCACCGCACAGGACACATTGCCGACGCGCACGTTTTTGCCGACCGGATCGTTTTCTCCGAAAAGCTCCTGCCGGACGGTTTCGCCGAGAATGCAGGCCGTATCGCCGCTGCCGCCGGCAGCAGCGCTTGAAAAATCACGGCCGTTGGCAATCGTCCAGTCCTGGGCCGCGAGGAAATCGTCATTCGTACCGATCACGGTGGTTCGGCGGTTTTCGCCCTCCGCAACAACGGTCACGGTCGAAACATTCTGCGGTGCAACGGCGCGAAGCCCGGGAACCTGGTTCCGCAGGGCGGCAATATCACGCTCGCTGAAGCCCTTGGCGGCTTCTGCAGGCGCGCCCGGCGCGCGCTGACCGGGCCTGACGAACAGCACATCGGTGCCAAGACGGGCAATTTCGCTGCGGACCTGCTCGGCCGTTCCGTTGCCGATCGTGACCATGGCGATGACGGCGGAAACGCCGATGACGACACCGAGAACGGTGAGAAACGAACGCAGCAGGTTGCGACGGACAGCGCGAAGAGCGAGCTTGAGCATCTCAAGAAACATTGCCGTTCTCCTGTCTTTCGCTGCGCCCGGGGCGGAAACCGCGTTCCAGCATGCCATCGATGAACTGCACACGGCGGCTGGCATAACGCGCCACGTTCTCCTCATGGGTGACCATGACCACGGTGATGCCGAGTTCGGTATTGAGGCCGGTGATCAGTTCCATCGTCTCGTTGCTGGTGCGGGTATCGAGGCTGCCGGTCGGTTCATCGGCAAGCAGAACGGCAGGTTCGGTGATCAGCGCGCGGGCAATCGCCACGCGTTGCTGCTGGCCGCCGGACAGTTCCTGGGTGCGCTGGTCAAGCCGGTCGGCCAACCCGACCTGGGAGAGGGCGAGTTCCGCCCGTTCACGCCGCTCCCGCCTGCCGATGCCGCGATAGATCAGCGGCAGTTCGACATTCTCGAGCGCCGAAGACCGCGGCAGCAGGTTATAACGCTGGAAAACGAAGGCCAGAAGATGCCGGCGCAGCAGCGTCAGCTTGGCGGCCTTGAGTTCGGTTGTGTCCACCCCCTGAAAGAAGAACTGGCCGCTGGTGGGCCGGTCCAGCCAGCCGAGAATGTTCATGGCGGTCGATTTTCCCGACCCCGACGGCCCCATGATCGAGACGAATTCGCCCGCCTGTATGGAAAGGTCGACGCCGTTCAGCGCGACGATCTCGGCTTCGCCGGCGCCATAGGTCTTGTAGATATTTCTGAACTCGATGAGCGGCGCAGTCGTCATTGTCCTACCTCGCCTGAATACCGGAACCGGTGATGACGTTGTCGCCGGTGCGCAGATCGCCCTCCAGCACCTCCGAAAAACGGCCATCGCTGGCGCCGACGGTGATCTTGACCGGCGCAGGTTCGCCATTCCTGAGCAACCAGACGGTGCGCTGGTCGTCCTCCAGCGGCGCCACAGCCTCTCCTGCAGGTGTATAGCGCAGCGCCGCATTCGGCACCAGAATGGCGTCCTCGCTTTCATCGACAAGAATGTCGGCGGTCGCGGTCATGCCCTGACGCAGCAGACGATCGGTATTGTCCACGACCAGAACGGCCTTGTATGTGACGACGTCGCTGTTGACCTCGGAGGCGTAGCGGATCGACTTGATCTCCGCGGGAAAGCGTCTTCCGGGAAAGGCCTCGACCGTGAATGTCGCTTTCTGGCCCGGTTCGACCTGTCCCACATCGGCTTCATCGATATTCACCCTGAGTTCCATCTCGGTCAGGTTACCGGCAATCACGAACAGGGTAGGGGCTTCCAGCGAGGCCGCGACGGTCTGGCCGACATCGACATTGCGGTAAAGCACGACGCCATCGATGGGAGAGCGGATCGTCGCCTTGCTGAGGCGCAGCTGGGCAAGTTCCAGCTCTGCCCGGGCAACGGCAAGCCTTGCTTCGGCGCTCTGCTCTTCGGCCTGCGCTGCGGCATGGGCGAACTCGGCGTCTTCAAGCTCCTGGCGCGGCGCCACATCACGCTCGGCCAGCGTTCTGGTGCGTTCCATCGTGGCCTTGGCCGATTCCAGATCCGACTTGGCGGCTGCAACATCGGCTTCGGCTGCGGCAAGCCGGGCCTTGGCACTCAGTATGTCGGCTTTCAGCTCGTCGGTTTCCAGCGCGAGCAGAACCTCACCGGCTTTCACCTCGGAATTGAAATCGACCAGAACGGATTTGACCGTGCCGGAAAGCTCGCTCGAAATATCAACCCGCTCGGTCGGCTCGATTGCGCCGGTCGCGGCAACCGTCACGGTCATGGGGCCACGCTTGACCTCGTCGGTGACGTAGCTTGGCTTTGCCGCCACGATCTGGATGTCGCCGGAGGACAGATACCTGTAACCGGTATAACCGGCGCCGGCGAGCACAATAACGGCAATCATCCAGCCCCAGGGGAACCCGAACCGTCTCTTTGGCTTGTCATCGCCGAGAATTGCATGAATATCAGGGACTTGCGGGTGAGGGCGATGATCACCTCCCGCGCCGCCATGTCGGCCGGTTCTGTCCAGATCAGAGGACATTGATGGGAGCTCCTGTCTGAGGCTGCTCGTTTCGGGATTTGCCGCGACTATGGCCACGAAGCCGCGCGCATGCAAGCACGGCCCGGATGAATTTCAATTTCGCCGGGGATAAAATCAGTCGCATTTCTCCAAGGAGACAACCAAAGGTGGATTTCATCGAATGGCGCTGTCGGCGAATCATGCTATGTTTACACATGAATGATTGATGTTCCGGTACGCCCGTGAATGCCAATGCAACAATACAGCAGACATCTTTGGGAGGTTTCCAGTGAAGCATCGTCGTTTTACAGCCGTCATCGCGGCGGTCCTGTTTGGGGCCGCGCCTGTCGGTCAGACATTTGCAGCCTTGCCGGATGGCGCAAGTTCGCTGAACGAGACCTATCAGGACTGGCGCGTGACCTGTGTTTCCGACGGCACGAACGACCGCTGCGCCATGGTTCACAATCAGGTTGCCAAGGATTCCGGACAGCGGGTTCTGACGGTCGAGCTCAATGCTCCGGCAGCCGATCAGGCACAAGGCGTGCTGGTCATGCCATTCGGGCTGGCGCTGGCCGAAGGCGTCTCGCTGACGATCGATACGGACAGCGACGGGCCGACCTTCGGCTTTTCGACATGTTTGCCGCAAGGGTGCCTGGTGCCGATCCAGTTTGACGCAGCCATGCTGGACCGCCTGAAAAACGGCGGTGTCCTTCATGTCAGGGCAAAGCCGGTGGACGGCAGCGACCGCGTCGACATACAGGCCTCGCTCAACGGCTTCACCGCCGCCTTCAACCGCTTGAATGCATTGCGGTAATGATCCGAGCAGTTATTCACCAGTACAGCGGCAGAGATCGTTCGGCCGCTGTGTTTGGCTAGTTGGTGCGGCGAAGCCGCGATCTGACGACGTTGGTCGTTTATAACCCATAAGTTCCATAATCTACATTATGTGATTTATGTATGGCAATGGAAACGTGCTGTTCTAAGCGTTGGCAAGACGACGGGATACAGAGATCGCTAGGTGCGCGCTTCATCCCGGATGCTAGCCAACGCACACCCCTGAAATGGCTGGTACACAATCAACCTTTGACCGCTGTAAGCAGTCCTGCGCCCACAAGCCATCCTGCACCCACCCTATTTGCGATCCGGATATGACTGCGCCGTCCAAAATACCGGGATAATTTTGATCCAAGCAGAATCCATACTGCGTTGCTGAACAAGACGAGGCTAAGAAATGTGGCTTCGATAATGACGATCTGCGGGACAAGCGGTTGTTCCGGAGAGATGAACTGCGGTAGAAAAGCGACGAAGAAAACGATGTCCTTTGGGTTCAGTGCCGTCACCCAATAGGCGCTCCCAAATGCTTTCCATCCTTTAAGCGGAGCGCGACCAACTGCTGTCATGGGCTTCGCATCATCCCTCCAGAGCTTGATACCCAGCCACAATAAATAGACGGCACCAACCAGTTTCAGCGTCAGGAACAGGCTTGCCGAGGCAGCAAGGATTGCCCCTGCTCCAAGTAACGACAGCGACATCGCGGTGAAATCGCCCAATATGACGCCGGGCACGGCGGCCACCGCCGCCCTCGGTCCATAACCAAGCGTATAGCCCAGTAGCAACATGACTACGGGCCCAGGGATGACCAGCAAGGCAATACTTGCGCCGGCAAAGGCGAACCAGGTCTGTATTTCCATGAAAGCTCTCCGAATTTAAACTTCGATATATCTTCAGTTTTACGTCGTTTTCTGCCAATTTCACGGCAAATATTTTTCCTCTACGAAAGGAAAACTACGATATGAATTGGAGTAAAATGCCGTCGCTTTCTGCTTTGCGCGCCTTTGATGCGGTCGCCACACATCGGAGTTTTTCGAGGGCAGCCACCGGGTTGAATGTCACGGAGGCGGCCATTCGGCAGCATGTGAGAGGACTTGAAAATCGTTTGGGACTGGCTCTTGTCGAGCGGACAGGACGCGATATCAAGCTGACACCAGTCGGTCAAAAGTTGGCTGATGCGACACACGAAGGATTCGGCAAGATCCACTCCGCTGTCGAATTGTTGCTTGCCGAAGAGACACTGCGCCCGCTGAGAGTCACCGTACCGCCCTCATTCGCAGAAAACTGGCTCATGCCGAGGCTTGCTGAATTCTGGTCTGATCATCCGGAGATACGGATTGAACTCGTTCCAAGCCTGAATGTGTTGGATATGAAACATGAGCGGCTGGACCTGGCAATCCGCTATGGACACGGCGATTGGGGTGATTGCGAAAGTCGGTATCTCGTATCCGGCGAGTATCTTGTTGTCGCGAGGACTGACACGTTCTCAGACAAAACATGCGATGATCCTGCATCCTTGAAAGAGCAATGCTGGCTCTTCGAAACCGGACGCACGCAGCATATGCGTTGGGTGGAAAAGCATGGGATCGAGTTTAACGCTGCAACGCACCGACATTACCCAACAAATTCTTTGGTGCTTTCGGCACTCAGGGCAGGTCAAGGCATTTCCCTGCAATCAAGAGCGCTCGTTCAACGCGATATCGATAGCGGGCTCCTTTCTGTGCTCTATGCAGAACCCTCCGAAACCCTTGGATATCATGCAGTTGTTCCACCTGAGCCAAGCCCGGCCGTCAGAAAACTCCTGAAATGGTTGGAGAATACCACCTGATGAGGACTTTATGGCGGACTGCTTGAAACAGGATCGACGGTCGCTGCAGCACCTGCCTGCAATGCCGACATCAGAAAGAATGAGCTGCTTCCGTGTGGAAACAGCTCATTGGACGTTTTCAGGTTCGACGGCCGGGTTCGTCAGAAACTGACATCAAGGCGTGCATTGATGCTGTTCTGGGATACGCCGTCGCCAAACTGGCCGGTGTAGCCGAAACCGAGCGTTGCCTGTTCGGAGAGGGCAAAATCGACCCCTGCCCCGATCAGCGCTGCGTCCTGGGCAAGCGGAACACCGGTAACGGTGAATGGCGCACTGCCGACAAACGCCGCCGACGATGTCGGCGCGATATCGCCGAAGGCATGGCGCCATCCGATATCGAAATAGGCTTCGGACCCGCCCTGGCCCATCATTTCGAATGCGGCCGCGGCCCGCAGACCAAGCGTGGTGAAATAGCTGTTCGTTGATTGCGAGGCGACGCCGAGAGCCGCAGCCGTTGTCCCGGTTTCGGAGAAGCTGTCCGCATCCAGGCCAACATAGGCGATATTGGCGTAAGGCTCGACTTCGGTATTTTCAGCCGTTTCGGTGCGATAGGCGAGTTCGCCGAAGATCTGGAATGCGCCGGCATCGTAATCGCTCGACATCGTATCGTAGAAGCCCGGGAAACTGACGACGCGGTCGGCCGATACCGAATTCCACGTATAGGACAGGCCCGAGCGGAGAGCGAAGGCGCTCGCTTCGCCGGTCGGCCATTCACCGCCGCTGTAAGCGCCGATGGTGTAGGCGTCGGTATCGCCGGATGCCGGGCCCTTGTTGTCGAAGGATGTGTAGCCGTAGCCGGCCAGAACACCAACCTTCCAGCTATCGCCGATGGCACCGTCGATACCGGCCAGAAATCCGCCCGTCGAGGATTTCAGCGGGCCGGTATTGCTGTCGCCGTCATAATCGCTCCAGCCGCCATAGGCATAGCCCCAGGCGCCGAAGACATCGTCAGTCGTCGGGCTGGCCTCGGTGATGTCGGCGTCGTCCGGTCCATAGGCCATGACCTCGACAGAAGAGGCTGACAGGCCGCCGAAGGCCTGATGCAGACGTCCGTAAACCGCATCGCGGATATAGCGTGTCTGGTCGATCATCACCGTCTGGTTCGAGGCGTAGATTTCACCCGACAGGCTGTTATAGGACGTCGGCGCATCATCGACGGTCATCTTCAGCATGATGTCGCTGTAAAGCGCCGGCGGCGTTGCCAGACTGCCGAGCGTTTCCAGCGCATTGGCCACGGCAATCTGGTTCGGCGTTTCGGCAACGTTGGCGAATGAATGGCCATTGCGCTCAATCGTCAGGAACACCGTGTTGGGACCGTAGCTTAAAACAGGAGAAACAAAGGCATAATTGTCGATATTGTTCCACAATGAGTCTGATGACGAGAACGTGCCGTTCAGCCCGCCGGTTGCGGTGAGAATGACATAGTCATGGTTCAGAATATACCCGTCGATCGTGTCGACCACGACTGCGCCGGCCAGATTGGCAACGCCGCCAACCGCGATCAGGTCAGCATTGCCGCTGAGGTCAACCTCCGCCTCCACAAACGAACTTGAGGCCAGGTTGAGATCGCCGCCAACGGTGATCGTGCCGATTGAGTTTCCGGCGCCAATCGTGCCCGTGATGTTCGCATTGCCTGAAACAGCAAGGTTACCGCCAGCCATGGAGGTTCTATCGACATTCAGATTGCCGCCGATACGGATCGGGTTCTCAAGGCTGCCGCCGCTTGTCGCAGAGCGGTTTTCAAGGTTCAGGTCGCTGTTGAATGTGGTGCTGGGCAGGCCGGATCCGGATTGGAAATTTAACTGGCTGTTCTGTGCGTAGAAATGCCCTTCAACGGTTGTCTGCGGCTCGAAGTGCAGCACTTGGCGCGTCTGCGCATTTCCCCTGCTCGTTACGGAGCCGCTCAGCACCGCCCCCTGGGTAATGGTGACAGGGCCGTTATTGTTGATGATTGCCAGATCGTAGGGCGTATTGCCGATCTCGTTGATATCTTCGGGCAGAAACACGCCGGTCAGCAACCGCGACCAGTAAGACGTGAAATCCGTTTGACCGTGATTGCGGTTCTTCAGATACATGGCGAAGAACTGTTCGGGGCTCGTGCTGTCTGCCGAAAGGGCCGGTTCCCAGGTATAGATCAGCTCGCCGTTGAAAAAATACTGAACGGCGCTGCCGCCCTGCCCGTCGACATTGGTCATGACCCGCATATCAAGCGTGTTCCAGCCGGCATAATTGATCAGACCGGCCGTTTCGGGAAGATCGACCCAGCCATTGCTGGTGTTCGTATCCCAGACTTCAAGCCGCCCCTGCCCGTCACGGTTGGTAAACTGGATGATCGGAAAAACCGCATCATTGTCATTATAGTTTCCGGTCGCGACCTCTTCGTCGGTCATGGCCGAGCCCCACATGCTCGTGCGGATATAGTCGGTGTCGCTGCCGTTCTGCCAGCCATCTGCCACATAGAGATCGCCGCCGATGAATGAATCGCCCGGTGGAACGATCGTGGTTTGCGAATACCCTTCCCACTGATGGTAGCTTGTACCGCCGGCATCGGCGCCGACCGTTTCCAGCGCAAGAACATTCGTCCGGCCCATATAGTCGCCCAGCAGCGTGAAGGACGTGGTCGGATGACGGTCCACGTCCCAGTCGTTCGGGTCCGTGCTGATCGGATAATATTCGATCTTGTCGGCGAGCGCCGCATTCCCCAGCCCGCACAACAGTACCCCCGCATAGGCGGAGGATTGCAGAAATCTCGATTTCACAGTGGTCATTGCTGTCTCCCAGAAACGGCCGACGACACAGCGCGCCGACGGTAACCCGCCCTGCGCCCCTGCGGCGGGTGTTGCCCTGCCGCATGCAGTACCCATCGGGGCAAACCAGTCGGGTCATAAATTACGCGCAATCAAGCGCACACTGATCGTGTTGTATTATCGTTCCGGGAGAAAGTTTTATTTAGTGATATTTCTACTTATAAGAGTTTATAGTTGTTATTGTTGCAATAATAACACTTATATTTTATTTTATTAAAATAATATGTTTCAATATATCATGTATAAATCATTTTATACATGTATCTCTAATTTCGCATTGTCTCATAGACATAGACCACCCGGAGGTTTCCGGGCAGCCGCAGAAAGGCTGAAGAACGAGATTCGTCCCAACCAGAAGAATGCAATCATGCCTGGTTTGACCTCAGCTCAGCTGCCGAGGCTCAGCACTTAAAGAGCCGGGATATCGCCTCTTGCCCAGTCGTTCTGGGTTTCCGCCATGAACGTCGCATATCGCCCCTCGGCAATCGCGGCGCGGATGCCCTGCATCAGATACTGGTAGTAATGCAGGTTATTCCAGGTCAGCAGCATGCCGCCAAGCGATTCATTGGATCGCACGAGGTGGTGCAGATAGGCGCGGGAATAATCGCGGGCGGCCGGGCAGTCGCTTTCCTCATCGAGGGGACGCAAGTCCTCGGCGTGTCGGGCATTGCGAAGGTTCACCTTGCCGCGACGGGTGAAGGCAAGACCGTGGCGCCCTGCCCTTGTGGGCATCACGCAGTCGAACATGTCGATACCGCGCGCCACCGATTTCAGGATATCGTCCGGCGTTCCCACACCCATGAGATAGCGCGGCTTTTGCGCCGGCAGTTCCGGCAGCGTGGTCTCCAGCATATCCAGCATGACATCCTGCGGTTCTCCCACCGCGAGGCCGCCGACGGCGTAACCCTTGAGGTCGAGCCCGGCGAGACCACGGGCGGAACGGATGCGCAGGTCTGGGATATCGCCGCCCTGCACAATGCCGAACATGGCTTTTCCGGGTTGATCGCCGAAGGCCTCGCGGCAGCGTTCGGCCCAGCGCAGCGACATTTCCGTCGATTTCTCGATTTCCGGCCGTTCCGCCGGCAGGCGCACGCATTCATCCAGCTGCATCTGGATGTCGGAGCCCAAGAGCCCCTGGATCTCGATCGACCGCTCCGGGCTCATATGATGAACGCTGCCGTCGATATGCGATTTGAAGGTCACACCCTTCTTATCGTCGATTTCCCTGAGCGCTGCCAGCGACATCACCTGAAACCCGCCGGAATCGGTCAGGATCGGATGCGGCCAGCGGATCAGCGAATGCAGCCCGCCAAGCCGCGCCACCCGCTCTGCACCGGGTCGCAGCATCAGATGATAGGTATTGCCGAGGATGATGTCCGCGCCGAGATCGCGCACCTGGTCGAGATACATCGCCTTCACCGTGCCGGCGGTGCCAACGGGCATGAAGGCCGGCGTGCGGATTTGTCCGCGCGGCATTGTGATTTCGCCGAGACGGGCATCGCCGTCGGTGGTCTTCAGCGTGAAACGGAAGTCTTCGCTCATCAGTCTTTCCTGAACAGCAGGCTGGAATCGCCGTAGGAATAAAAACGATAGCCGGTTTCGATGGCATGGGCATAGGCCGCGCGCATCGTCTCCAGCCCGCAAAAAGCCGACACCAGCATGAACAGCGTCGATTTCGGCAGGTGGAAATTGGTCATCAGCATGTCGACAGCGCAGAAGCGATAGCCCGGCGTGATGAAAATACCGGTTTCGCCCTCCCACGCGCCGATTTCGCCATCGTCTGTCACTGCACTTTCCAGGAGCCGCAACGAGGTTGTCCCGACCGAGACGATGCGCCCGCCCCGCGCCTTTACGGCATTCAGCGCTTCGGCCGTCTCCGGCGACACGATGCCGCGTTCGAAATGCATCGTGTGGTCGTCGGTATCATCGGCCTTGACCGGCAGGAATGTCCCCGCCCCGACATGAAGCGTGACGAAATGCTGCTCGACCCCGGCCTCCTTCAATGCCTGCAAAAGCCGTGGGGTGAAATGCAGCCCGGCCGTCGGCGCGGCAACGGCGCCGTTCTCGCGGGCATAGACGGTCTGGTAATCGTCTCTGTCCTTGCCGTCTTCGGCGCGTTTGGAGGCAATATAGGGCGGCAGCGGCACATGGCCGACGCGCATCAGCGCCTCGTCGAGGGCGGCTCCGCGGGCGTTGAAGGATAGCACGACCTCGCCCCCTTCCCGCTTTTCCGCAACTTCGGCCTCAAGTATGGCGCCACCGTCGGCGGCAGTAAAACGCAGTTGGTCACCCGGCTTGATCCGTTTTCCGGGCCGCGCGAAAGCATGCCAGATATTATCCGCCTTGCGCAGATGCAGCGTCGCGGAGACCGCAACCGCCTCGCCGCCGGCACGGTGGCGAAACCCCTCGAGCTGAGCCGGGATCACCCTGGTATCGTTGAACACCAGCGCATCGCCCGGCCGCAGGAAGGCAGGCAGATCGGAAACGACATGATCTTCGAGTACGCCCTCGTCCCGATCGGGCCGCACCAGCAGCAAGCGCGCGCTGTCGCGCGGGTTTGCGGGGCGAAGCGCAATGTTTTCATCCGGAAGATCAAAATCGAAGAGGTCTACGCGCATTGTATCAAGACAACTCCAGAAAATCTGAAAACCCGCCGGCCTGTGCCGCGCGGGTTTATGGCGTTTTCACTTGCACGGTGTCATGCTCGGGCTTGACCCGAGCATCCAGTCACAGAGGACATGAGCGAGGTTAATACGCCCAAAAGTCTGCGCCATCGGGGCCGTCCAACACCGTCTCTCGTCGTGACGAACCGTGCATGGATCCTCGGGTCAAGCCCGAGGATGACACAGCAGCGGCAGGTGAGGCCCTTACGGCTCAGGCGTCCGCGGCAACCTTCATCGTGATGATGTGGTCGGGCTCGCGCACGGGCTCGCCGCGTTCGAAGGCGTCGACGGCGTCCATGCCTTCGATGACCTGACCCCAGACGGTGTACTGCTTGTCGAGCCAGGGGGCATCGGTGAAGCAGATGAAGAACTGGGAGTTGGCCGAGTTCGGGTTCTGCGAACGCGCCATCGAGCAGGTGCCGCGAATGTGGCGGACGGACGAAAACTCGGCCGGAAGGTCGGGCTTGTCCGAGGCGCCGGTTCCCGCGCGACCGGGGTTGAAGGCGTCGGAGCCCTTCTTGCCATGCTTCACATCGCCGCCCTGGGCCATGAAATCGGAAATGACGCGATGGAAGACGACGCCGTCATAGGCGCCCTCGCGGGTCAGTTCGCGAATGCGATCGACATGTTTGGGGGCAACATTCGGAAACGCTTCGATAACGACCTTTCCCTTGGTCGTTTCCATGATGAAGGTGTTTTCCGGATCTTTGATTTCGGCCATCTGGTTCTCCTGTGGCTGAGCTTGGTCGAAATGGGAGGAGGGTTACTGGCTGACAGTGGCGCTCAGGATCCGGTCGGGATCGCTGACCTTGCCGTTCTGCGCCGGATCGCCCTTCTTGATCTTGTCGACATTGTCCATGCCCTCAACGACTTCGCCGATAACGGTGTACTGGCCGTTGAGATGCGGAGCATCGTCGAACATGATGAAGAACTGCGAATTTGCGGAATCGGGGTTCTGCGAGCGGGCCATGCCGACCACGCCGCGCTTGAACGGAATTTCGGAGAATTCTGCCGGCAGATCGGGCATATCCGAGCCGCCCATGCCGGTGCGGCTGGCGTTATAGCCGTTTTCGGTATCGCCGAACTGGACATCGCCGGTCTGGGCCATGAAACCGCCGATCACACGGTGAAACACCACATTGTCATAGGCGCCGTCTGCGGCAAGCGCCTTGACGCGGGCGACATTCTGCGGCGCATCCTCGTCGAAAAGCTCGATGACCACCGGGCCTTCCGTGGTGTTGAGCGTCAAAAGGTCTTCACCGTCCTGGGCCTGCGCCGTGCCGGCAGTCGAGGCCGTCATCATCATCGTAGCGGCAGCCAGTCCTGCTATGGTCTTCCTCATGATGTTCTCCTTGAAAATCATTTTCTCACCCGGGCTCTAGCGCGGGAATTTTGCCTTCAGCGCGGTTGCCACATAATCCGGCACGAAGCGTTCCACGTCGCCGCCCATGGCAGCGACCTGCCGCACCAATGTGGCCGATATCGGACGGGAAAGTGCCATTGCCGGCAAAAATACGGTCTGCACGTCCGGCGCCATGGTCTGGTTCATCCCGGCCATCTGCATCTCATAGGCAAAATCGGTGGAATCGCGCAGTCCGCGAATGATCATGCCTGCGCCGTTTTCCCGTGCCGCATCGATGGCAAGCCCGGTAAAGGCCACCACGGAAACATCGCCGGTGCGGTGCGGAAGGTGCTCTGCGACGGCGCGCTGCAGAAATGCCGCGCGCTCCTCGAATTCAAACAGCGGCTTCTTTCCGGCATTGATGCCGATTGCCAGCACAAGCCTGTCGGCAATGTTGAGCGCCTGCAGCACCACATCAAGGTGGCCATTGGTCATCGGGTCGAAAGAGCCGGGGTAAAATGCCGTTGCCATTCGTCGCGCCTCGGTTTCGGTCCCGGCCTTTTGTCATGGAATGTGGCAGGCCGCAAGCCGCTTAAAAACGGTTCAGCCGTGATCCCGACCGTCAATATCGCTGCGGCGCGCCAGCCAGGCGCCCCAGAACAGGCTCGCAAAGAAGCGGACAGGGCTGACGAACCCCGCATCTGCCAGCAGTGAAAATACCGCTTCTTCCGACGGCGGCGGCTCGGCGCCCTGCATCAGCCTGCCCATCTTGGCCTGCACTTCGTCATCGGCAGCGCCGTGCATGCGCCAGCGGTTCGCCCATGCCGCCATCAGCAGGGGTTCGGAAGCGTAAGTGCGGTAATTGCCGGCAACGACCAGCAGGGCGCCGGGTTTCAGCCGCGTCGAAATCTGCGCCAGGATATCCTGCTTGGCGGTATCGCCCGGCAAATGATGCAGAACGCCGATCATGATGGCCGCATCAAACGGCGTATCCGGATCAATATCCGAAACCGCTCCGAGAACGGTCTCGACCCATTCCGACAGGCCGGCGTCTTTGATATGCGTCCGCGCAAGGTCGAGCATGGGTTCGGACGGATCGATGGCCACAAAATGCCATTGCGGCTCAAGATTTGCCGCGGCGATGATCTCACCAGCCGTTCCGCCCGCGCCAACCACGAGCACCCTGGCCGCGTGCCCCGCGCCGATTGCCGCCGACAGCATGCAGGCGGAGAGTTCATGGCAAGCGTCGTAACCGGCCAGCCCGATACGGCTCTGGCGGGCATATTCGCCGGCGCGCGATTGATCGAACTTGGCCGCCGAACCCTGTGTCATGCTGGTGTTCCTCTCCAAAGTGCTCCGCTCACGAAGAAGCCGGGCACAACGGCCCGGCTTCCTTTATTGCATGAGACTGATGATCAGACCTCACCGTCGCCCTCGCCGGTCTCTGCGGCAGGTGCGTCGGTGGCGACCTCTTCACCGTCTTCGACGGGTTCGGCCTCCTCCGGTTCGCTGATGACCTCGACGGACACCACCTTTTCGTCGGCGCCGGTCTTGAAGACGGTGACACCCTTGGTGGCGCGGCTGGCGATACGGATATCGTCCACCGGCACGCGGATCAATTGTCCGGCATTGGTCACCAGCATGAGCTGGTCACGGTCGAGAACCGGGAAGGCTGCGACCAGCCGGCCGATTTCATCGGTCTTCGACGTGTCGGTGGCACGGATGCCCTTGCCGCCACGGCCGGAAATCCGGAAATCATAGGACGACGAGCGCTTGCCGAAGCCCTTTTCCGTGACCGTCAGGATGAACTGCTCGTGGAATTTCAGTTCCTCGAAGCGTTCGTCGCCCAGCGTGCCCTCTTCCGAGACCTCCTCGCCGACAAGTGCGATATCCTCGCCCTCCCCGGTTTCCGAGCGGCGCTCGAGCGCGGCGCGCTTGAGATAGGCGGCACGTTCCCACGGTTCGGCATCGACATGGCTGACGATGGTCATCGAGATCACCTCGTCGCCTTCCGCAAGGCCGATGCCGCGCACGCCGATCGAATTGCGGCCGGCAAAGACGCGGATGGTGGGAACCGGGAAGCGGATCGCCTGGCCCATCGCCGTCGTCAGCAGCACGTCGTCATCCGGCGTACAGGTCCAGACCGACAGGATGCGATCATTCTCGTCGTCGAGCTTCATCGCGATCTTGCCGTTGCGGTTCACCTGCACGAAATCCGACAGCTTGTTGCGGCGTACGGTTCCGCGCGTGGTGGCGAACATCACGTCGAGTTCGGACCAGCTGTCCTCATCCTCCGGCAGCGCCAGAATGGAGGTGATCGCCTCGCCCTGCTGCAACGGCAGCATGTTGATCAGCGCCTTGCCGCGCGATTGCGGCGTGCCGATCGGCAAACGCCAGACCTTTTCCTTGTAGACAATGCCGCGCGAGGAGAAGAACAGCACCGGCGTGTGGGTGTTGGCCACGAACACGCGGGTCACGAAATCCTCGTCTCGCATTGCCATGCCGGCACGTCCCTTGCCGCCACGCCGCTGGGCGCGGTAGGTATTGAGCGGCACACGCTTGATGTAGCCGTTGCGCGAAACGGTAACGACCATATCCTCGCGGGCGATGAGGTCCTCATCGTCCATATCGGGGCCGCCCTCGAGAATTTCGGTACGGCGCGGCGTGCCGAATTCATCGCGCACGGCAACCATTTCTTCCTTGATGATTTCCTGGATCCGCACACGCGAAGACAGGATTTCAAGATAGGACTTGATCTCGTCGCCGATCTTGTTGAGTTCGTCGCCGATTTCGTCGCGGCCAAGAGCCGTCAGGCGCGACAGGCGCAGTTCCAGAATGGCCCGGGCCTGTTCTTCGGACAGCTGATAGGTGCCGTCTTCGCCGATCTTGTGACGCGGATCGTCGATCAGCAGGATCAGTGCCTCGACATCCTGTGCCGGCCAGTGGCGCTCCATCAACTGTTCGCGGGCCGTCTGCGGATCGGGCGCGCGACGGATCAGGCTGATGATCTCGTCGATATTGGCAACCGCGATGGCAAGACCGACCAGCACATGGGCGCGTTCACGCGCCTTGCGCAGCAGATATTTGGTGCGGCGGCTGACGACATTCTCGCGGAAGGCGACAAAGGCCTTCAGAATGTCGAGCAGGTTCATCTGTTCCGGCTTGCCGCCGTTCAGCGCCACCATGTTGCAGCCGAACGAGGTCTGCAGCGGGGTGTAGCGATAAAGCTGGTTGAGGATGACATCGGCGTTGGCATCGCGCTTCAGCTCGACAACGACGCGGTAGCCTTCGCGGTCGGACTCGTCACGCAGGTCGGAAATGCCCTCGATGCGCTTTTCACGCACCAGATCGGCCATTTTCTCGATCATCGTCGCCTTGTTCACCTGATAGGGAATTTCGGTGATGATGATCTGCTCGCGGTCGCCGCGCATCGGCTCGATGGTGGCCCGCCCGCGCATGATGACCGAACCGCGCCCGGTCTCGTAAGCCGACTTGATGCCGGCACGGCCGAGGATCTGCGCCCCGGTCGGGAAATCGGGTCCCGGAATGATCTGCATCAGTTCCGGCAGTTCGATCGCCGGGTTTTCCATGACCGCAATCGCGCCGTCGATAACCTCGCCGAGATTATGGGTCGGGATATTGGTCGCCATGCCGACGGCGATGCCGCCTGCGCCATTGACCAGCAGGTTCGGGAATTTCGCCGGCAGCACGACCGGCTCCGACAGCGTGCCGTCATAGTTCTCGCGGAAGTCGACGGTCTCCTTGTCGAGATCGTCGAGCATGGTATGCGCGACTTTCTGCAGCCGGCACTCGGTATAGCGTTCGGCCGCCGGCGGGTCGCCGTCGACGGAACCGAAATTGCCCTGCCCGTCGATCAGCGGCAGGCGCAGCGACCAGTCCTGGGCCATACGCGCCAGCGCGTCGTAGATCGCGGCATTGCCGTGCGGATGAAACTTACCCATGACGTCGCCGGTGATACGGGCGCACTTCATGTACTTCTTGTTCCAGTCAACGCCGAGCTCTGACATGCCGTAGAGAATGCGCCGATGAACCGGTTTCAGCCCGTCACGCACATCCGGCAACGCACGGCTGACGATTACGCTCATGGCGTAATCGAGATAGGAACGCTGCATTTCTTCCACGATGGAAATGGGCTCGATGCCTGGCGGGAGGCCCCCGCCCGATGGTGTCGTTTGATCAGTCAAAATGAATCACGATCTCAAGCTAGAATCATATCGCGTGTTTATAGCCGAATCCGGTCCCGAACGCCAATTTTGCAGGCCGTCTGGCGGCGGGAGACAGAGCTTTAAACAAAATTAATTCGTATTTGACGGCATAGTTGTGGCAGGGTGGCAAAACAGAAGGCGCAACGCCCCGGATTTTAAATGAATATTGGCGTTCCCGATGTTTTTTTGAAACCAGCAGAACCGGTAAATTTCGATGAATGAAGTGGGAACACTTCTGAGCGGTTTCACCACCTTGATGGTGACAATGGACCCGCCCGGCATGGTGCCGATCTTCCTGGCGCTGACGGTGGGCATGACCCGCGGCCAGCGCCGCCGGGTTGCTGTGCGCGGCGCGCTGATTTCGTTCTGCCTGCTCGTTGCCTTCGCGCTCATCGGCGACCGCATCCTCGGCGCGCTCGGCATTTCCATGAGCGCCTTCAGGATTGCCGGCGGCATCCTGCTGTTCTGGATCGGTTGCGAGATGATTTTCGAGAAGCGTCAGGAGCGCAAGGAAAAGACCACCGAAACCGCGATCACCAAGGACAATATCGCCCATCTTGCCGCATTTCCGCTGGCCATGCCGCTGATTGCCGGCCCCGGCGCGATCTCGGCCACCATCCTGCTGGGCTCGAAGATGGAAACGGTGCTGGACAAGCTGGCGCTGGTATTCGTGATCCTCATCGCCTCGCTGGTGGTGCTGGGCGCCATGCTGACGGCCGGCCTGATCGACCGGTTTCTGGGCGAAACCGGCCGCAACATTCTGACCCGTATTCTGGGGATGATGCTGACGGCGCTGGCCGTGCAATTCGTCATCGACGGCATGCAGACCGCCTTCAACCTGACAGCCGCTGCGACATGAAACTATTGCGGCGCGGCCCGATCAGGGGACGCGCCGGTTCAAGGCACCGAACGTGCGGCCGTCGGGAAACAGACCTCTTCCGCTCTATGCGTTGAGGGCCTTCCGCCTCCCGGAGATCAAAACGGAATGTCGTCGTCCAGATCCTGCGAGAAACCGCCGCCGCCACCGCCGCTGCGGCTACCGCCACCACCGGACGCCGGCTGCGAACCATAGTCGTCATAGCCGCCGCCCTGACCGCCGCCGAAGTTGCCGCCACCACCCTGGCCGCCGCCTTCGCCACGCCCGTCGAGCATGGTCAGCGTGGAATTGAAGCCCTGCAGAACGATCTCGGTCGAATAACGGTCCTGGCCGCTCTGGTCGGTCCATTTGCGGGTCTGCAACTGGCCCTCGATATACACCTTGGACCCCTTGCGCAAAAATTGCTCGGCGACCTTGCACAGGCCTTCGCTGAAGATCACGACCCGATGCCATTCCGTGCGCTCCTTGCGCTCGCCGGAATTGCGGTCGCGCCAGCTTTCCGATGTCGCCACCCGCAGATTGGCAATCGGCCTGCCGTCCTGGGTCCGCCGGATTTCCGGATCAGCACCGAGATTGCCGACGAGGATGACCTTGTTTACACTACCTGCCATGAAACCACCTGCTTTGGCCGCGAAAGCGGCTCTTGTAAGAATTTCGGGCCAGCATAGACGATCCGCCGCGTGACGACCAATCGCGGGCATGAAATCCACAATTAAAATGTTCTTTATTTGTTCTATATCGCTGCTATGATCCCGTCAACCGATTCATTTCCGGCGCCGTAATTCATTAAAACCTCGACAGCCAGCTCCTGCGAACTACATAAGAACCGATTTTCCCTTGCCGAGAAGCCGAAAGCTATGAGCGAACTCAAAAATATCTCCATTCGCGGTGCCCGCCAGCACAATCTGAAGGGCGTCGATGTCGACCTTCCGCGCAATTCGCTGATCGTGATGACCGGGCTTTCGGGCTCCGGCAAGTCGTCGCTGGCTTTCGATACGATCTATGCCGAGGGGCAGCGCCGCTATGTGGAGAGCCTGTCGGCCTATGCGCGCCAGTTCCTCGAGATGATGGAAAAGCCGGATGTCGACCGGATCGACGGTCTGTCGCCCGCCATTTCCATCGAGCAGAAGACAACCTCGAAGAACCCGCGCTCGACCGTCGGCACGGTTACCGAGATCTATGACTATATGCGCCTGCTGTTTGCGCGCACCGGCGTGCCCTATTCACCGACGACCGGCCTTCCGATCGAAAGTCAGACGGTGACCCAGATGGTCGACCGCATTCTGGCGCTGGAAGAGCGCACGCGGCTCTATCTGCTGGCGCCGCTGGTGCGCGGCCGCAAGGGCGAATTCCGCAAGGAACTGGCGGAGCTGATGAAAAAGGGCTTTCAGCGCGTGAAGATCGACGGCTCGTTCTACGAGATCGCCGAGGCGCCGAAGCTCGACAAGAAATACAAGCATGATATCGACATCGTGGTCGACCGCGTTGCCGTGCGCGCCGATCTTGCCACCCGGCTTGCCGACAGTCTGGAGACCTGCCTGCAGCTTGCCGATGGCCTCGCCATTGCCGAATTTGCCGACAAGCCGCTGCCGGAAGGCGAAACCGCGGCCGGCGGCTCAAAGAACAAATCTCTCAACGAAACCCACGAGAGACTTGTTTTTTCTGAGAAATTTGCATGTCCGGTTTCGGGATTTACGATCTCCGAAATCGAACCGCGCCTGTTCTCATTCAACAATCCCGTTGGCGCCTGCCCGACCTGTGACGGGCTCGGTTTCCAGCAGAAGATTGACGAGGGCCTTGTCGTGCCGGACCGGGCGAAGAAGCTCTCCGATGGCGCGATTGCGCCCTGGGCCAAGTCCTCGTCGCCCTACTACAAGCAGACGCTTGAAGCGATCGCCAAGCATTTCGGTTTCAAGATGACCGACCGCTGGGACAAGCTGCCCAAGACGGCAACCGACGCGATCCTGAACGGCACGGATGAAAAGATCGAGTTCCACTATGCCGATGGTGCGCGCTCCTACAAGACCACCAAGACCTTCGAGGGCATCATGCCAAACCTCGAACGGCGCTGGAAGGAAACGGATTCAGCCTGGGCGCGCGAGGAAATCGAGCGCTATATGTCAGCCGCCCCCTGCCCGGCCTGCAACGGCTACCGCCTGAAACCCGAGGCGCTTGCCGTCAAGATCGATAACCGCCACATCGGACATGTCAGCGAAATGTCGATCAGTGCCGCGCGCGACTGGTTCGAGAACCTGCCCGAACATTTTTCGCAAAAGCAGAATGACATCGCGGTGCGCATCCTCAAGGAAATCAACGAGCGGCTGCGCTTTCTAAACGATGTCGGCCTTGAATATCTGACGCTGTCCCGCAATTCCGGCACGCTTTCCGGCGGCGAGAGCCAGCGCATCCGGCTGGCATCCCAGATCGGCTCCGGGCTTACCGGCGTGCTCTACGTGCTCGATGAGCCGTCCATCGGCCTGCACCAGCGCGACAACACCCGGCTTCTGGAAACGCTGCAGCATCTGCGCGACATCGGCAATACGGTGATCGTCGTTGAGCATGACGAAGACGCGATTCTTGCGGCAGACTATGTGCTCGACATCGGCCCGGCCGCCGGCATTCATGGCGGCGAAGTGATCGCCGAAGGGCCGCCATCGGCAATCATGGCCAATCCGAAATCGCTGACCGGACAATATCTGACCGGCGCGCGCGCTGTTGCCGTGCCGGCCGAACGGCGCAAGCCGAAGAAGGGCAAGGCGCTGAAGGTTGTCGGCGCCCGCGGCAACAATCTGAAGAACATCACGGAAACCATTCCGCTCGGCGTATTCACCGCTGTCACCGGCGTTTCCGGCGGCGGCAAGTCGACCTTTCTGATCGAAACGCTCTACAAATCAGCCGCACGGCGGATCATGGGCGCGCGTGAAAATCCTGCGCCGCATGATCGTATCGAGGGGCTGGAATTCATCGACAAGGTGATCGATATCGACCAGTCGCCGATCGGCCGCACGCCGCGCTCCAATCCGGCGACCTATATCGGCGCCTTCACGCCGATCCGCGAATGGTTCGCCGGACTGCCGGAGGCCAAGGCGCGCGGCTATCAGCCTGGGCGCTTTTCGTTCAACGTCAAGGGCGGGCGCTGCGAGGCCTGCCAGGGCGACGGACTGATCAAGATCGAGATGCACTTCCTGCCGGATGTCTACGTCACCTGTGACGTCTGCCACGGCCAGCGCTATAACCGCGAAACGCTGGAAGTTCACTTCAAGGGCAAGTCGATCGCCGATATTCTCGAACTGACGGTCGAGGAAGGCGTGGAGTTCTTCTCCGCTGTGCCGTCGGTGCGCGACAAGCTGCAAACGCTGCAGGATGTCGGGCTTGGCTATATCAAGGTCGGCCAGCAGGCCAATACGCTGTCCGGCGGCGAGGCCCAGCGCGTCAAGCTCGCCAAGGAACTGTCGCGGCGCTCGACCGGAAAGACGCTCTATATTCTCGACGAGCCGACCACCGGCCTGCATTTCCAGGATGTCGACAGGCTGCTCGATGTGCTGCACAAGCTGGTCGAACAGGGCAATTCCGTCGTTGTGATCGAGCACAATCTCGAAGTAATCAAGACGGCTGACTGGGTGATCGATATCGGTCCCGAGGGCGGCGATGGCGGCGGCGAGATCGTCGCGACCGGCACGCCCGAGGCTATCGTGAAGGAAAAACGCTCCTATACGGGGCACTATCTGCAGGAGCTTCTGGAAAGGCGGCCGCAGAAGAAGACCGAAGCTGCGGAATAGGAGAAGCGGCAGTGACAGCAGGCAAAATCCGCGTCGGAATCGGCGGATGGACCTTCGATCCGTGGAATGAATCCTTTTATCCCGACAAGCTGCCGAAAACCCGGCAGCTGGAATATGCCGCGGGCCAGCTTCGGGTTATCGAGGTGAACGGCACCTATTATTCCTCACAGAAACCCGCCACGTTCGCCAAGTGGGCGGCGAGCGTGCCGGATGGTTTCGTGTTTTCCCTGAAGGCAAGCCGCTACTGCACCAACCGCAAGAAGCTGGCGGAGGCGGAAGGTTCGATCGAAAAGTTTCTCGGTCAGGGCATCACCGAACTGGGCGACAGGCTCGGGCCGATCCTGTGGCAGTTCATGCCGACAAAGAAATTCGAGCCTGACGACTTTGAGGACTTTCTGAGGTTGTTGCCGCAAACACGTGACGGCATTAAGCTTTCTCACGCAATCGAGGTCCGTCATCCATCCTTCCTGACGCCGGATTTTGTCGGGCTGGTGCGCCGCTATGGCGCAACGATCGTCTGTGCGGATCATCCGGAATATCCGATGATTGCCGATGTTACCGGCGATTTCGTCTATACCCGCCTGCAGAAGGGCGCGGATGACAATCCGCGCTGCTATCGCGATGCGGATATGGATGTCTGGGCCGGGCGCCTGCGCTCCTGGGCCGAAGGCGACACGCCGGACGACCTGCCGCGCCTTGATGACACTGCGCAGAAGAAGACGCCGCGCGACGTCTATGCCTTCTTCATCACCAATGGCAAGGTCCGTGCGCCGGCCGGCGCCATGGCCTTGCAGCAGAAATTCAGCTGATCGCGCTGAAGCGCGGCAGGTGGCCGGGCAGGTCCTCGGCCGTCAGCCCCTCGCCTGCCCGATTTGCCGCATCCCCGTGAAGCCAGGCACCGGCTGCGGCCGCTTCGAAGGCCGGCATGCCCTGCGCCAGAAGCCCGCCGATAATGCCGGCAAGTACGTCCCCCGAGCCGGCGGTCGCCAGCCATGGCGGCGCATCCGCATTGATCGCGATCCGGCCATCGGGCGCGGCGATCACGGTATCGGCGCCCTTGTAGAGTACGACGGCATTGGCGCGTCTGGCCGCGCGGCTTGCCTTTTCCGGCTTTCCGAAGGTGTCGTGTTTCGAGATATCGGGAAAAAGCCGCGCGAATTCGCCCTCATGCGGCGTCAAAACGCAATGCGGCTCCGTCCCGGCCAGAAGGCCAAACAGCTGTTCGGGCGCTTCGGCAAAGGATGTGATGCCGTCGGCATCGAGCACCAGCGGCCGTGCGGCAAGGGCTTCAACAAAGGTGCGCGCCTTTTCCCCGACGCCGAAACCGGGCCCCAGCACAAAGGCGGACAGGCGCTTGTCGGCAAGCCAGTCTTCAAGCGCAGCCACGTCGGAAACCGGTTTCATCATGACGGCGGTGAGATGGGTTGCGGCCACAAGCGCTGCATTGGAGGGCACGGCCAGCGTAACCAGTCCGGCGCCGGCCCTGAGCCCGGCCATCGCCGAAAGCCGTGCTGCGCCGGTGGCCGAAGGGCCGCCGCTGAACACGCCGAGATGGCCCCGCCGGAACTTGTGTGAAGAGGCTGAAAGCGCCGGCAGGCTGGCTTTGAAAAGCGCCGGCGTGTTCAGGTGATGTGCCCCGCCCGCCTCTGCCAGAATGCGTTGCGGGATGCCGATGTCGAACACTTCCAGACTGCCGCAATGCGCCCGCCCCGGCAAAAGATAATGACCGGGTTTGGCCCGCATGAAGGTGACCGTGTGCGCTGCCCGAAACGCGCCGCCAAGCACCTGACCGGTGAGCCCGCCGACGCCTGAGGGCAGATCGACCGCAATCACGGGAACGGCGGCATCCGTGACGGCTTCGATGATTTCACAGAGATTGTCTGACAGGGGACGCTGCAAACCCGCGCCAAACAACGCATCGATAACCACCTCGCCGGGATAAAGCCGGTAGTCAGGAATCGGCCGGCTTTCGATGGCGCAATCGATTCGGGCGCGACGGGCATCGCCCGCAAGCTTTTCGGGATCGCCAAGATGAAAGATCGCAACCGGCACACCGGCCGCTTTCAGGGCCTCGGCAGCAACATAGCCGTCGCCGCCATTATTGCCCGGCCCGCAGAAAACCGTTGCCCGCGAGGCGCCGGGAAACAGCCGCAGGAACGCGGCGGAAACGGCGTGTCCGGCCTTGATCATCAGTCCATAGCTGTCGATCCCGCTTTCCGCCGCCAGCCTGTCGGCATTGCCCATCTCTTCCGGTGTCAGAAGCAGCATTTTTCGACCTCCGTCTGTTGCGGCCGAGTAGAACGCCAAACCGGAAGGCAGCGCAAGTGCGGATCGGCTTTGTTCATCCAGTAAGCAATTGCCTATAATTTGAACATTATTGACTGCTTAAACGCCAAGCATAAGGTAGTGTCGGTGGATGGAGCGAACCGGCCTTGACGCAAACCGGCCTTTTGGCCAAACCTGAATTCCGACGCACAGGCATGTCGTCGCGGCATTCGGAAAAATGACTTTCATTTTGACATTTTTTATAAGGAATTCTATCGAGTTGGCATGCAATGTGCATCTGAAGTTCCGAGCGGGCCAACGCCTGTTCCAACGGGAGAAGCGGAGAGCAATTTTCTCATGAAAAAGATCGAAGCGATCATCAAGCCTTTCAAGCTCGACGAAGTGAAGGAAGCCCTTCAGGAAGTCGGCCTGCAGGGCATCACTGTCACAGAGGCGAAAGGCTTCGGGCGCCAGAAGGGTCACACGGAGCTTTACCGTGGCGCCGAGTACGTCGTCGACTTTCTTCCCAAAGTCAAAGTCGAAGTCGTGCTGGCAGACGACAATGTGGATGCCGTCATCGATGCCATCCGCAATGCCGCGCAGACCGGGCGCATCGGCGACGGAAAAATCTTCGTTTCCAATGTCGAGGGCGTCGTGCGCATCCGCACCGGCGAAACCGGCGTTGACGCCATCTGATCCATCCCTCCTCTTTTCGTCCGAAAAGTCGGGGAATCCCTATCGTCATCTTCTTATGCAAGGAAAACGTTAAATGACGACAGCTGCTGAAATTATGAAACAAATCAAAGACAACGACGTCAAGTTCGTCGATCTGCGGTTTACCGATCCCAAGGGTAAGCTGCAGCACGTGACGATGGACGTTTCGGCTGTCGATGAAGACATGTTCGCCGACGGCATCATGTTCGACGGTTCGTCGATTGCCGGCTGGAAAGCCATCAACGAGTCCGACATGGTCCTCATGCCCGACACTGCGACGGCCCACATGGACCCCTTCTTCGCACAGTCCACCATGGCTGTTTTCTGCGACGTTCTCGAGCCGCTGTCCGGCGAAGCCTATAACCGCGACCCGCGCGGCACGGCCAAGAAGGCCGAAGCCTACCTGAAGTCGACCGGTATCGGCGACACCACCTTCTTCGGTCCCGAGCCCGAATTCTTCGTCTTCGACGACGTTCGCTTCTCCGCCGAGCCCTACAACACCGGCTTCCAGCTCGACAGCACCGAACTGCCGTCGAACGCCTTCACCGAATATGAAACCGGCAATATGGGCCACCGTCCGCGCACCAAGGGCGGCTACTTCCCGGTTCCCCCGGTCGACAGCGTTCAGGACATGCGCTCGGAAATGCTGACGGTTCTGGCCGAAATGGGCATCACCGTTGAAAAGCATCACCACGAAGTGGCATCCGCCCAGCACGAACTCTGCATGGTGTTCGACACGCTGACGCGCATGGCTGACAAGACCCAGATCTACAAGTACGGCGTTCATCAGGTTGCCCATGCCTATGGCAAGACCGCAACCTTCATGCCGAAGCCGGTTTACGGCGACAATGGCTCGGGCATGCACGTTCACCAGTCGATCTGGAAAGACGGCAAGCCGACCTTTGCCGGTGATGAATATGCCGGTCTGTCGGAAACCTGCCTGTACTACATCGGCGGCATCATCAAGCATGCCAAGGCCATCAATGCCTTCACCAACCCGCTGACCAACTCCTACAAGCGTCTGGTCCCGGGCTTCGAGGCTCCGGTTCTGCTGGCCTATTCCGCCCGCAACCGTTCGGCATCCTGCCGTATCCCGTTCGGCTCCTCGCCGAAGGCCAAGCGCGTTGAAGTCCGTTTCCCCGATCCGGGCGCCAACCCCTACCTCGCCTTCGCAGCACTGATGATGGCCGGCCTCGACGGCATCAAGAACAAGCTGCACCCCGGCGATGCCATGGACAAGGACCTCTACGACCTGCCGGCCGAAGAGTTGAAGGAAATCCCGACCGTTGCGACCTCGCTGCGTGAAGCGCTCGAGAGCCTCGACAAGGATCGTGAGTTCCTGACCGCCGGCGGCGTGTTCGACGACGACCAGCTCGACGCCTACATCGAACTGAAGATGGAAGAAGTGCTGCGCTTCGAAATGTCGCCGCACCCGGTCGAATTCGACATGTACTACTCGGTCTGATCCCGGATCGTATCGGGTATTTTCAACCTGATGACCGGTCGCCCTCGGGCGGCCGGTTTTTTCATGGGTTTCAACGGGTTTTGCGGCGAAGTCGATACAGCCCTTGCAGTCGCACCGGTGCAGTTCCATATAATGTCCGAAAGGAAATGCTCATGAAAATACGCGAAGCGAAATACAATATCGGCGATATCGTGCGCCACCGTACGCTTCCCTTTCGGGGCGTGGTATTCGATGTCGATGCGGAGTTTTCCCGTACGGATGAATGGTACAATTCCATCCCGCCTGAAATCCGGCCGGACAAGGATCAGCCATTCTACCATCTCGTCGCTGAAAACGAGGAGAAAGGCTATGTCGCCTATGTGTCGGAAGCCAATCTTGAACCGGATATGAGCGGTGAACCGCTGCGCAATCCGCAGATCGGCGAGGTTTTCACGGTGACGGACAATGGCCAGCTGGCGCCGCGCTATACGGTATCGCACTGACTGAACGATGATCGGCGGTTTGCCGGTCCGGATATGAAAAAAGGCCCGGTCGCATTAATGCGGCCGGGCCTTTTTGTGTTCAGTATTCGGAAAACCGATCAGTTGCCGGTTGCGTTCTGCTGCGCTTCCTCGATCTTCTTGCGGCGGTCGACGGCCATCTTCTGGATCGACTCGTCAAGATTGCGCTGGCTTTCAACGAGATCGGACTGGCTGACGGGGTCGCCGTCAAAGGCCGCGGTGAAGCCGCTCAGTGTGATTTCGACCGGATTGGGCTGCTGACGCACATTGACGGAGGTGAAGGTCACGTTGCCGCCGCGTTTCATGGCGTTGACCAGCGTATCGGTCAGCGGCGCCTGGGCAATGCACTGCTCGTTGGTGCAAAGCGCGTATTCGATGCGCTGCGGGCTGGAGGTGTCGATCTGCATGGCTACGCCGGCCGGAATGACCCTGAACGTGGGAACGGTGACCTGCAGCATCGCCTGGCCGTTGCCGCCCTGCGGCTGGATCAGCCCGACAGCCGTCAGGACCTGGCCGTTTTCAGCACGCGCGTAATTCTGAACAATGCAGACACCGGCCTGGCCGTTGTCGTTACAGGTCTTGAACCAGCCCTGCGTGGGCAGTCCACCGCCCTGCTGCTGTGCAGGCTGCTGCTGCGCGGGCTGCTGTTCCTGAGCCATAGCGCCGCCAGCCGAAATGCCGGCAATCGTGAAAGCGCAAACCGCGACATGCTTCATAAATCTGGCGCGTGAAAGCATGAAAAATCTCTCCTGGTTCGTCTGCATGAGGTTAGTGGTGCTGGAACCTGCATGCCTAATGTTACCGAAATGCGGCAGACCGTCCCTGTTTCGGGCCTCAACCGCCAGTGTTTCCCCTGATATCGTCACACAGGGCCATGATCCACCCCCGAAAACGTCTAAATTGCCTCGAGAGGCAAAATCGCGCTGGTATTTCGTCAATGGCGGCCCTCATGCTAGTTTCCACTGTCAAAGGATCACGACAGGACGAATCAATGCGCTTAATTGTTCCTCTCCTCGTTTCGGCGGCATGGGCGGGCGTCGCTGCGGCCGATCCGCTTTACGGCATCGCCATGCATGGCGACCCTGCTCTTGCACCGGACTATCAGCATTTCAGCTACGTGGACCCCGATGTCAAGAAGGGCGGCGAGATCACCTATGGCGTGGTCGGCTCCTTCGATGCGCTCAATCCATTCGTGCTGAAGGGCATGCGCTCGTCGGCCCGCGGGCTTTGGGACGAGATTTTTGGCAATCTCGTGTACGAACCGCTGATGCAGCGCTCACGCGATGAGCCGTTCACGCTCTACGGCCTGCTCGCCGAAACCGTTGAGTGGGACGAGGACCGCACCTTTGTCCAGTTCAACATGAACCCGGATGCGAAATGGTCCGACGGCGAGTCGGTGACGGCCGATGATGTGATCTTCACCTTCAACCTGCTGAAGGACAAGGGCCGCCCGCCCTATAACCGACGCCTCGCGCTCGTCGAAAAGATGGAAAAAGTCGGCGACAACAGCGTGCGCTTTACCTTCAACGCCGATGCCAACCGCGAAACCCCGCTGATCTTCGCGCTGATGCCGGTGCTGCCGGAACATGCGATCGATCCGGAAACTTTCGATACCGCCACGATGACCACGCCGGTCGGTTCCGGTCCCTACAGGATCGCCTCTATCGACCCCGGCCAGCGCATCGTTTACGAACGGCGCGACGATTACTGGGGCAAGGACACGCCCTCCATGGTCGGTTTCGCCAATTACGACAAGGTGACGATCGACTATTATCTTCAGGATTCGACGCTGTTCGAAGCCTTCAAGAAAGGCGCCGTCGATGCTTATATCGACGAAGATCCCGGTCACTGGGCCCGCGCCTATGATTTTCCCGCCGCGAATGAAGGCCGTGTGGTGAAGGATGAATTTCACCCCCAGACACCGACCGGCATGATGGGGTTTGTCTTCAACACGCGAAGACCGAAATTCGAGGACGTGCGGGTGCGCAAGGCGCTGTCCGACATCTTCGATTTCCAGTGGGTGAACCGCACGCTGTTCGACAACGCCTATGTCCGCACCGAAAGCTACTGGCAGAATTCCGATCTCGGCGCCTATGGCAACCCGGCGACCGAGACTGAGCGCAAGCTGCTGGAAGACGCTGTCGACATCATCGATCCCGAAATTCTGGCCGGCGATTACAAAATGCCGGTAACCGACGGTTCCGGCGCCGATCGCAAGGTGCTGGGGGCTGCGGTGCGGCTTCTGGCCGAGGCCGGGTACAGGATCAGCGACGGCAGGATGATCGGGCCGGACGGCAACCACCTCGCCTTCGAGCTGATGACAACCAATGCCGCGCAGGAAAAACTGGCACTGGCCTATCAGCACTCGTTAAACCTGATCGGCGTGGGGCTGAGCATCCGCACGGTCGATGACGCCCAGTATCAAAAGCGCCTCAACACCTTCGACTATGACATGATCGTTCTGGTCGCGCCGGGCTTCTACTACAAATCGTCGCTGTCTCCGGGTGCGGAACAGGTCTGGCGCTGGGAATCGCGCTCGCGCGATATCGACGGCACATTCAATTTTGCCGGTGTGGCCAGCGATAATGTCGACCGCATGATCGACGACATGCTGGAAGCACGCACGACGGAGCATTTTACGGATTCCGTGCGCGCGCTTGATCGTCTGCTGGTCAATGGCCACTACATGCTGCCGCTCTATCACCGCGAAGGCCAGTGGGTTGCACACTGGAGCGATATTGTCCCGCCCGCAGAAACACCTATCTACGGCTATCAACTTCCCACCTGGTGGGATGCGTCCGCGCAGTAATGCGTGACCCGGGATGCTCTCTCTCTTTCGGGTCATGCTCGGGCTTGACCCGAGCATCCAGGCAATACGGAGAATGTGGCCTGGACCCTCGGGTCAAGCCCGAGGGCGACACGGATTTGAGGTCGGCCCTGGTGTCAAAAATTGATGAGGCTGCTGTGCCTATTCCGAGCGCAGCAATGTCTTACAGACTCAAGGAAAGGAACGGTATGAACACCGTAACAATCGACGCCGTCATCGATGTCGTCTGCCCGTGGTGCTATCTGGGCAAGGCCCGCCTCGACCGCGCCATATCCGCACTTGAAGGCGATGTTGAAGTGGTCGTGCAATGGCGTCCCTTCGAACTGGATTCGACCATTCCGCCGGAAGGCGTCGACAATCAGGCCATGCTGGCCGAAAAGCTCGGCAGTCCGATCCGCCGCGATGAAATGCAGGCCGATCTCACCGAACTGGGCCGCGAAGAAGGCATCACCTTCAATTTCAACCGGATCCTGATCCGCCCGAACACGCTCGATGCCCACCGCCTGCTGTTGTGGGCGCATACGGAAAGCATCGCGATGCAGAATGTGGTGATCGACCGGCTCTACAAGGCGAATTTCGAGGAAGGCCGCAATATCGGCGATCATGCGGTGCTGGCCGATATCGCCGCCGAAAGCGGCATGGACCGCGAGATGGTGTCCCGTCTGCTGGCCAGTGATGCCGATGTGGAAACGGTGAAAAACGAGATCGCCAATGCCGAGAAAATGGGCGTCACCGGCGTGCCGTTCTTCATCCTCAATCAGAAATACGCATTAAGCGGCGCGCAGCCCGTCGACGTCATGCAGAACGCCCTGCAACAGCTTGCCGCCGCATAACAGCGGAGGCTTCACGCCCCTGTATGGAGAGTGGTGTCGCGACAGACGCGACTGCCCCTCGGGACAAGCCCGAGGGCGCTGAGGGAATATTCAGGCAGCCGCGGCGATCTTCGAAAGCTTGTTCATGATGATCGCGGCCTGTCCCAGGCGCTTGTCCGGCGTCGGCAGGTCGCGATTGAAGAACACGCTCTGATCGGGCCTGATCTTGGCCGAAACGCTCTGTTCGGCAATAAACTGCACCAGACCGGCCGGGTTCGGAAATTCCTGATTGCGGAATGTAACGACAATGCCCTTGGGGCCGGCATCCAGTTTCTCGACATTGGCGGTGCGGCACAGCGACTTGATGAACACGACCTTCAACAGCGACTGCACTTCATCCGGCATCGGCCCGAACCGGTCGATCAGTTCGGCGCCGAAAGCGTCGATGTCGCCGGCATCGTTGAGTTCGCCGAGACGGCGATAGAGCGCCATTCTGAGGTTCAGATCGGGCACATAGCTTTCCGGGATCATCACCGATGTCCCCAGCCCGATCTGCGGCGACCAGTCGCTGCCGCCGGCATCCTCATCGCCCTTGGCTTCGGCCACAGCCTCTTCCAGCATCTGCTGGTAAAGCTCGAAACCAACCTCCTTGATGTGGCCGGACTGTTCCTCGCCGAGAAGATTTCCCGCCCCGCGAATATCGAGATCGTGGCTGGCCAGCTGAAAACCGGCGCCGAGCGTGTCGAGCGACTGCAACACCTTCAGCCGGCGGTCGGCGGTATCGGTCATGCGCTTGTTGGCCGGCAGCGTGAACAGCGCAAAGGCGCGGATTTTCGAGCGCCCGACCCGGCCGCGCAGCTGATAGAGCTGCGCCAGCCCGAACATGTCGGCGCGGTGGACGATCAGCGTATTGGCCGTCGGCACATCCAGCCCGGATTCGACAATCGTGGTCGACAGCAGAATGTCATAGCTGCCGTCGTAAAAGGCGTTCATGATGTCTTCAAGCTGGCCTGCGGCCATCTGCCCGTGAGCAACGGCGACCTTTAATTCCGGCACCTCCGACTGCAGGAAGGCATGCACTTCCTCAAGGTCCGAAACGCGCGGGCAGACGTAAAAGCTCTGTCCGCCGCGATAGTGTTCACGCATCAGGTTTTCGCGGATCACCAGCGGATCGAACGGCGAAATGAAGGTGCGCACCGCCATGCGGTCGACCGGCGGCGTCGTGATCAGCGACAGTTCGCGCACGCCGGTCATGGCAAGCTGCAGCGTGCGCGGGATCGGCGTTGCCGAGAGCGTCAGCACATGCACATCGCTCTTCAGCTCCTTCAGCCGCTCCTTGTGGCGCACGCCGAAATGCTGTTCCTCATCGATGATCAGCAGGCCGAGATTGGCGAATTTGATCGATGAGCCAAGAAGCGCATGGGTCCCGACCACGACATCGACCCTGCCTTCGGAAAGGTCCTTCTTGGTCTGGGCCAATTCTTTACTGCTGACGAGACGCGAGGCCTGCGCCACCTTGATCGGCAGACCGCGGAAACGCTCCACGAAGGTCTTGTAATGCTGGCGCGCCAGCAATGTGGTGGGCACGACCACGGCCACCTGAACGCCGTTCATGGCCGCAAGGAAAGCCGCGCGCAGCGCAACCTCGGTCTTGCCGAAGCCGACGTCGCCACAGATCAGCCGATCCATCGGCCGGCCAAGGCCGAGATCGCCGCGCACGGCTTCGATGGCATTATACTGATCCTCGGTTTCCTCGTAGGGGAACCGCGCGGCAAACTCGTCGTAAAGCCCCTCGGTCGCCACCAGCGGCGGTGCGGTCCGCGTCGCCCGCTTGGCGGCAATCGCGATCAGCTCGTCGGCCATGTCCAGGAGGCGTTTCTTCAGCTTCGCCTTCTTGGCCTGCCAGGCGCCGCCGCCCAGCCGGTCCAGAGGCACATCGGCGGAATCGGAACCATACCGCGACAACAACTCGATATTCTCGACCGGCAGAAACAGCTTGGCATCGTCGGCATAATGCAGTTCGAGACAATCGCGCGGCGCACCGGCGGCCTCGATCGTTCTCAGGCCTGCGAACCGGCCGATCCCGTGTTCGGCATGAACCACAAGCGCGCCTTCATCCAGACCGGACACTTCCGAGATGAAGTCGCTGGCTTTCCTGTTCTTTCTGGTCCTGCGGACCAGCCGGTCACCGAGAATGTCCTGTTCGCCGATGACATGAAGATCGCCGGTTTCAAAACCGCCTTCGAGGCACAGAACGGCGCTCGCCGCCTCGCCCTTTGCAAGTCGTTCCAGATCGGCCAGCGCCTTGACCGGCTTGACCTTGGCAAGACCGTGTTCCTTCAGCACCTGCAACAGCCGGTCGAGGGAACCCTCCGACCAGCCGGTGATCAGAACCTTGCCGCCCTTCGCGCGGGTCTCCGCAATATGGCGAACGGCTTCCTCGAACACATTGGCGCGCTCGCCGTCATCGGCCTTGCGCGCCTGCGCGGCAACCGCCCAGCGCGGCCCGGCATGGGCCTCGAGCGTAACCACCGGCTTGCCGACTGCCGAGGCCTCGTTGAACGGCGACAGCCGAAGCGCATGCATGGCTTCAAGCCCGGCTGAAAACGCGTTCTGGTCGAGATAGAGCATATCCGGCGGCACGGGCTTGTAGGGCGCGCCCTGCCCGGCCTGGCCCGCACCGAGATTGGAACGGCGGGCCTGGTAATAATCCTCGATCAGTTCGGCTCTTTCCCCTGCGGCCTCACGCGCCGTGTGGTCGAACACGATGTTGAAACCGGACAGATAGTCGAACATGGTTTCAAGCCGCTCGTAAAACAGCGGCAGCCAGTGTTCCATGCCGGCATAGCGGCGGCCTTCGGAAACGGCCTGATAGAGTGCATCGTCGCGGGTCGATGCCCCGAACAGCGAAAGATAGTTCTTGCGAAAGCGCGCGATATTCGCGTCGTTCAGCGTCACTTCGCTCATGGCGTTGAGATCGAAAGCCTTGACCGAGCCGGTGGTGCGCTGGCTGGCTGCATCGAAGGACCGGATCGATTCCAGCGTATCGCCGAAGAAATCAAGGCGGAGACCATTGTCGGCGCCGGGCACGAAAACATCGAGAATGCCGCCCCTGACGGCAAATTCGCCAACGGCACGCACGGTCGGCACCCGCTCGAAACCGGCATCGGAAAGCTTGCGGACAATCACCTCCATGTCGATCACCTGACCGGCACGGGCGGAAAAGCCGAGCGTTGAAACGACATCGCGCGGCGGCAGTTTCTGCAGCATCGCATTGACGGTAACGAGGATGATTGCCGGATGCGGTTTTTCGGCATGGGCAATCAGGCCGGACAAGGCCGAAAGACGCCGCGCCGAAGTGTCGGCGCCGGGCGAAACCCGGTCATAGGGCAGACAGTCCCAGGCGGGCAGCGTCAGCACCGGAATATCGGGGGCCGCGAAACCGAGCATCTGCTCGAAATCGGCAATCCGCTGGCCGTCGGAGAGCACATAGGCCACCGATTGCCCCGCGCGCGCCATTTCCGCCAGCACCAGCGGTTCGGTGCCCGGCACGGCGTTGGCAATCGTGACGGCGCCGCTGAGGCCATCCAGCTTTTTCGGGTTAAATCCGGCTATCATGTTTTTTAGTCTTCAGATGTCTTTTTCGACCGGGTCGAAATCCGGCTTGTAGGCACAAATTCTGTCGAAAAGCGGAATACGCAAATGTTCGGGCACGGGATCGGCGCCGTTGATCCACCGGATCAGATCATTGTCTTCCTCGGCCATGATCATTTCGAAAACGTCGAGCATGTCATCGTCCATGTCGGCGAGGTTTTCCTCGGCAAATTGTCCGAGGATCAGGTCCATCTCGCGGATACCGCGATGCCAGCAGCGAAACAGCATGCGGCGGCGGCGGGGGTCGAGATCGGCGCTCGAACGTTTCAAACCGGTCATTTCCAAAAACCTTCTTTGTTGATTGGTCTCTATAACCGCTCGTTTCGCGCTTGTCAGCCTTGCCAAAGCCCTTCTTCCGGTCCAATTGGGAATAATGCGACCGGCTCTGCTTGATCCATTGTTCGCGCCCGTCACCGCGCTTGCGGGGATAGGGCCGAAGCTTGAAAAAGTGCTCGCCCGCCTGACCGGGCGCGATGACGAGGTGCGCGTGGTCGATCTGGTGTTTCACACACCGTCCTCGCTGATCGACCGACGGCTGAGACCGGGCATTGCACATCTGCCCGAGGGCGCGATTGTCACCGTCGAAGGCCGCGTCGACCGTCACCAGCCGGCGCCTGCCCGCTCAAACGCGCCCTACCGCGTCTTTCTGCATGATGATACCGGCGAACTGACGCTGACTTTCTTCCACGCCAGAGCCGACTGGCTGGAACGCTCGCTGCCCGTCGGCGAAACGGTTCTGGTGAGCGGACGCGCCGAGTGGTTCAACGGCCGCCCGTCAATGGTGCATCCCGACTATATCGTCAGCGCCGACAAGGCCGATACCCTGCCCGATTGCGAACCGGTCTACCCGATGACGGCGGGTCTGTCGCCAAAGGTGCTGCGCCGGGCGATTGAAAACGCCACCGAGCGACTTCCCGCCTTTCCCGAATGGATCGATGCGGAAATCGTCAAGCGGCAGGGATTTCCACCGCTGAAGGACGCGCTTCTCGCCCTGCATAATCCGCGCGACGAGACCGATCTCGATCCACAGGCGCCCGCCCGGCGCAGGCTTGCCTATGACGAACTGCTGGCCGGCCAGCTTTCGCTTGCGCTGGTCAGAAGCCGGATGCGCCGCTCCAAGGGACGGCCGGTTCATCCAAGCGGCGCATTATCGGGCAAGGTGCGTTCCGCCCTGCCCTTTGCGCTGACCAGCGGACAGGAAGACGCTATCGCCGCCATTCTCTCCGACATGGGCCAGGACACGCGCATGTTGCGCATGCTTCAGGGCGATGTCGGGTCCGGCAAGACGGTCGTCGGCCTGATGGCGATGCTGGCCGTTGTCGAGGACGGCGGCCAGGCCGTTTTGATGGCGCCGACGGAAATCCTTGCGCGTCAACATTACGAGGGCATCGTGACCCTTGCCGAAAAGGCCGGTGTCGAGGTCAAGCTGTTGACCGGCAAGACGAAGGCGCGCGAACGCCGCGTCATCGAGGAAGAAATCGCCGATGGCACGGCGCGGATCGTCATCGGCACCCACGCATTGTTTCAGGACAATGTCACATATCACGACCTCAGGCTGGCGATCGTCGACGAACAGCATCGTTTCGGCGTTCACCAGCGGCTGAAACTGACCGCCAAGGGCATGGCGCCGCATCTTCTGGTGATGACTGCGACGCCGATCCCGCGCACGCTGGTGCTGGCCGCCTTCGGCGACATGGATGTCTCGAACCTGACGGAAAAACCGGCGGGCCGAAAGCCGATCCAGACCGTCACGATCCCGACGGAGCGGATCGGCGATGTGGTTGGCCGTCTGCGGCAGGCGCTCGACGAAGGAAAAAAAGCCTACTGGATCTGCCCGCTGGTGGAAGAATCGGAAGCCGTGGATCTCGTTTCCGCCGAGGAACGGCGCGAAACGCTGGCAAAGGCGCTCGGCCCCGAACATGTCGGCCTGGTTCACGGGCGGATGTCGTCCGGCGACAAGGAAGCGGCGATGGAAGCCTTCAAAAGCGGCGAAACCCGGCTTCTGGTGGCAACCACGGTGGTGGAGGTCGGCGTCGACGTGCCGGATGCCACGATCATCGTCATCGAACATGCCGAACGCTTCGGTCTGGCCCAGCTCCACCAACTGCGCGGCCGTGTCGGGCGCGGCAACGAGGCCTCGTCCTGCATCCTGCTTTACAAGGGACCGCTGTCGGAAACCGGCCGGGCGCGGCTTTCGGTGCTGCGCGAAAGCAATGACGGCTTCAGGATTGCCGAGGAAGATCTGAAGCTTCGCGGCGAAGGCGAGCTTCTGGGCACGCGCCAGTCCGGCATGCCGGGCTTCCGTTTCGCCAATATGGAGGCCCACAGCGACATTCTGGCACTTGCCCGCAAGGACGCCGCCTATGTCGTCAACCGCGACCCCGAGCTTGCCGGAGAACGCGGCACGGCGCTGCGCATGCTGCTCTATCTCTTCCGTCGTGACGAGGCGATCCGCTATCTGAATGCCGGATAGGCCGTTTCAGACCTCGCCGAAAAAGGCGCGGTGAAAGGCAACCTCGCCGGACGGCATTTCATCCTCGAACGGCAGCAACAGCAGGTTTTCAGGCGGCACGCCGCTCTGCGAAACAACATTTTCCGCGCGAAAGCCGAAGCGTCCGTAAAACTCGGGATCGCCGACCAGAACGGCCCCCATTGCGCCGTCATCCTTCAAAAGTTCGATCCCGCCGAGCATCAGCGCCGAGCCGATGCCCTTTCCCTGATAATCCGGATCGACCGCCACCGGACCGACACCGAACCAGTCTTCCGTGCCGTCGGAGAAGCCGACCGGGGAAAACGCAACCTGACCGACAAGCCGGCCGTCGACTTCCGCCACCAGCGACAGGGACAAGGCCCCGGCCTTTCTGAGCCGCCGGATGATCGCCGGCTCGCTGCCATCGCTGTGGGGGTGGCCGTAAAAGGCCCGCCGGACAAGCGCATCGACGGCGCTGACATCATCGGGGCGTTCGCGACGTATTTCCATGACGTGATCCTCCCTTCAGCAGAGACTATCACAAATCCGGGGTGCAAATCTTGATCCGCCTCACTCCACCGTCACCGCCTTGGCCAGGTTGCGCGGCTGATCGGCATCGGTGCCCATGAACACGGCCGTATGATAGGCCAGCAACTGGATCGGAAGCGCAAACACCATCGGTGCGATGAATTCCGGCATGTCCGGCAGCACGATGGTTTCCATGGTCTTCAGATTGGAGGCGGCGGCGCCAGCCTCATCGGTGATGAACACGATGCGGCCATCGCGGGCGGCGACTTCCTGCATGTTGGAGACGGTTTTTTCGAAGAACCGGTCATGCGGCGCAATCACGATTACCGGCATGTTCTCGTCGATCAGCGCAATCGGCCCGTGTTTCAGCTCGCCGGCGGCATAGCCTTCGGCGTGGATATAGGTGATTTCCTTGAGCTTCAGCGCGCCTTCCAGCGCAAGCGGATAGCTGGTGCCGCGGCCGAGATAGAGCACGTGGTGGAAGCGCGACAATTCACGCGCCAGCCGCTCGATCTGCGGCTGCACGGTATGCAGCACCTTGTTCATCAGTCGCGGCACTTCGGACAGTTGATGGACCAGCGCCTGTTCATCCTCGACCGTCAGCGTTCCGCGTTCGCGGCCCGCGCGCAGCGCAAGCGATGCCATCAGCGCAAGCTGGCAGGTAAAGGCCTTGGTCGAGGCGACGGAAATTTCAGGCCCGGCAAGGATCGGGAAAACCGCATCCGATTCCCGCGCAATCGTCGAGCCGGTAACATTCACCAGCGCGCCGGTCTTCACGCCATTGGCCTTGCAATAGCGCAGCGAGGCCAGCGTGTCGGCGGTCTCGCCGGACTGCGAGATGAACAGCGCAAGCTGGTCTTTCGACAGCGGCATTTCGCGATAGCGGAATTCGGACGCCACATCGATTTCGACCGGAAGCCGGGCAAAGCGCTCGATCCAGTACTTGCCGATCAGGCCGGAAAGATAGGCGGTGCCGCAAGCTGCAATCGCAAGCCGCGAGACATTGGAAAAGTCGATGCCATCGCTATCCGTCAGGATGCGCTGATGGGCGAAATCGCAATAATGACCGAGTGTGTGGGAAATCACTTCCGGCTGATCGAAGATTTCCTTTTCCATGAAATGGCGGTGATTGCCCTTGTCGATCAGCATGGAAGACAATTGCAGCGGCTGGCGCTTTCGCGAAACGGGCGCACCGGAAAAGTCGCAGAATTCCACACCGTCGCGGTCAACAATGGCCATGTCACCGTCCTCGAGGTAGGAAATCCCCTCGGCAAACGGTGCCAGTGCAATCGCATCCGAACCGACATACATTTCCGAAGCGCCATAGCCGACGGCAAGCGGCGGACCGAAACGGGCGACATAGAGCGTTTCCGGCCGGTCCTGAAACAGGATCACCAGCGCAAAGGCGCCGGTTACCTTTTTCAGCATCGCCAGAACGGCATCGCGCGGCGCCATGCCTTCACCGCGATACCGCTCCAGCAGTCTGGCCACGATTTCGGTATCGGTATCGGTTTCGAAAGCCGTGCCGCCGGCGGACAGCTCGGCGCGCAATTCGGCGAAATTCTCGATGATGCCGTTGTGGACCACAGCCACATTGCCGGCGATATGGGGGTGAGCGTTGACCTCGTTGGGCACGCCATGGGTGGCCCAGCGGGTGTGCGCAATGCCGGTGATACCGTCGACCGGGTCTTCGGCAAGGCGGGTGCGCAGGTTTTCCAGCTTGCCCGGCGCCCGGCGTCGGGAAAGCGCGCCGTCGCTTTCAATCACCGCAATGCCTGCGGAATCATAGCCGCGATATTCAAGCCGTTTCAGCGCGTCCACGAGGCGTTCAGCAACCGGTTCACAGCCGACAATTCCGACAATTCCGCACATTCCGATAAAATCTCCGCTGAATTTCTATTTCTGCGACTGCTTTGCAGCCTTGATGGCAAGCGAACGGGCGCGGATACGTTCGGCGCGCCCTTCCCGGTTTTCCTGTCGTCCGCGCCCGATGGCCAGCGCATTGTCCGGCACATCGGCGGTGATCACGCTGCCCGATCCGACATAGGCGCCGTCGCCGATGGCAACAGGCGCGACCAGTGCCGAATTCGAGCCGATGAAGGCATTTGCGCCAATCGTGGTCTTGAACTTGTTGATGCCGTCGTAATTGCAGGTAATCGTGCCCGCGCCGATATTGGCCTTCGCCCCGATACTGGCATCGCCGATATAGCTGAGGTGGTTGACCTTGGCGCCTGCACCAATATCGCCGTTCTTCACCTCGCAGAAATTGCCGACCTTGGCATCGTCATGCAGCACCGCACCGGGCCTGAGCCGCGCAAACGGGCCGACCTGGCTGCCGGAGGCAACTGTTGCCCCCTCGATATGGCTGAAGGCATGGATGGTGACATGCGCGGCAATCGACACGCCGGGGCCGAAGCGGACATTGGGCTCGATCACCGTATCGGGGCCGATCTCGGTATCATGCGACAGGAACACCGTTTCCGGCGCAATCATGGTCACGCCGGAGAGCATCAGTTCGCGGCGACGGCGGTTCTGCCAGATCCGTTCCAGCTCGGCCAGTTCGGCGCGGTTGTTGCAGCCGAGCACTTCTTCCGCATCAGCCATCACCACGCTGGCCCGCCCGCCCTTCGCAAGCGCGACTTCGACGACATCCGTCAGGTAGAATTCGCCCTTGGCATTGTCATTGCCGATCGCATCCAGAAATTCCAGAGCACGGCGGCCGTTGATCGCCATCAGTCCGCTGTTGCAAAGCGTGACGGCGCGCTCCGCGTCGCTTGCGTCCTTGTCCTCGCGAATGGCCGTCAGCGCGCCGTCGCGCACCAGAAGCCGGCCATAACCGGCGGGATCGTCCGCTTCGAAACCGATGACGACCACATCGCTGCCATCGGCAAGTGCCGCCCGTGCCCGGTTCAGGGTATCAGCGGTCACCAGCGGCGTGTCGCCATAGGTCACGATCAGATCATCGAAGCCTGCGGCAATGGCTTCGCGCGCAGCGAGCACCGCATGGGCCGTGCCGAGCCGTTCGGTCTGCTCAAATGTCCTGATGGTTCGCCCGGCTGCAGCACAGGCGACCGCGACCTTTTCGCCGTCGCGGCCGACAACCAGAACGGTTTCATCGACGCCGGAACGGCCAACCGTATCAGCCACATGGGCTGCGATCGCGCGGCCTGCCACTTCATGCAGCATCTTGGTTTTGTCGGATTTCATCCTTGTGCCGTCGCCGGCGGCAAGAACGATGGCCAGAGCGCTGCGTGACATGAAACCTCCATTTGCGAACCGGTTACCGCTTTTAGCTGAATCGTGCCCGAGAGGTATTCAAAAATTATGAATGAAGTTTATCTGTTTTCCGCGTTGTGTGCAGTGCAACAAAAAAGGCGCCCTTGCGGACGCCTTCCCTGCATGATTTTCGGCTGAAATCACTCCGACTTCGGAATGGAGCCGTCAACGCCTTCCACCAGAACATTGAGGCCGAGCAGCGTGCCGTCATCGGCTTCCTCGCCTTCGGCCAGCCACGGCGTGCCGTCCTGCAGCGTGACAGGGCCGGTGAACGGCTTCAGTTCGCCGGAGATGATCTTGGCTTCGGTTTCCTCTGCCAGCGCCTTCACGTCATCGGGCATGTTGGTGTAGGGCGCCATTGTCAGGATGCCGTCCTTCAGGCCGTCCCAGCTCTGTTCCGACTCCCATGTGCCGTCCTGAACCGCCTTGACGCGCTTGATGTAGTAAGGCGCCCAGGTATCGAGGATCGATGTCAGCTGGGTGTCTGGACCGGCCTCGATCATGTCGGAAGCCTGGCCGAAGGCCTTGATGCCGCGCTCGGCGGCAATCTGCATCGGGGCGGTGGTGTCGGTGTGCTGCGCCAGAACGTCGACGCCCTGGTCGATCAGCGCCTTGGCGGCGTCAGCCTCGCGGCCCGGGTCGAACCAGGTATTGGCCCAGACGACCTTGGTCACGAAGTCCGGGTTTACCGACTGCGCGCCCAGTTCGAAGGCATCGATGCCCATGACAACTTCGGGAATCGGGAACGAGCCGATATAACCGCCGATGCCGCTTTCGGAGATCGAGCCGGCGATGACGCCGGAGATGTAACGGCCTTCATAGAAGCGCGAATTGTAGGTCGCGACATTGTCGGCGGTCTTGTAGCCGGTGGCGTGTTCGAACTTCACGTCCGGATATTTGGCGGCAACCTTCAGCGTCGGCTCCATGAAGCCGAAGGAGGTGGTGAACACGATGGTGCAGCCGGAACGGGCCATGCGCTCGATGGCGCGCTCGGCATCCGGGCCTTCGGGCACGTTTTCGATATAGGCGGTTTCGATGTCCAGCGTGTCTTCAAGCTGCTGGCGGGCGATGTCGTGCGCCTGTGTCCAGCCGCCATCGGTTGCCGAGCCGACATAGACGAAGCAGGCCTTGACGTCTTCCTGGGCGGCAGCGCCCGTGGCGGCAAAGCCGGCGATGACGGCCGCGGAGGCGGCCAGAGCGAATTTCAGGGATTTCATCGTTCACCTCTTTCGGTTTGATCTGAAATGACAAGTTTACCGTGACTAGCGATCCGGCACAAAGGGTTTGCCCAGTGCTGCCGGGGTGTTGATCAGCGTCATCCTGCGGTTTTGCGAGATGATGACGAGGACCAGAATGGTTACGACATAGGGCAACGCCGAAAGGAACTGCGAGGGAATGGCAATGCCGAAGGCCTGGGCATGCAGCTGGCCGATGGTGACCGCGCCGAACAGATAGCCGCCGAGCAGAACGCCCCAGGGCCGCCACGAGGCGAAGACCACCAGCGCCAGCGCAATCCAGCCACGGCCCGCCGCCATGTTTTCCGTCCATTGCGGGGTGTAGACCAGCGACAGTTGCGCACCCGCAAGCCCGGCACAGGCGCCGCCGAACATGACAGCGAGATAGCGAATGCCGATCACATTGATGCCGAGCGCATGGGCGGATGAATGATTGTCGCCGACGGCGCGCAGGACGAGGCCCTTGCGGGTCTTGAACAGGAACCACGCGGTTCCGGCGACGATCGCGATTGAGAGGTAGAAAAACAGGTCCTGATTGAACAGCAACGGTCCGATGACCGGAATATCCGAGAGGACCGGAAAATCGATTGCCGGCATGCGCACGCCCGCGCGCCCCACCAGCCCTTCGCCGATCATTGCGGAGAGCCCCTGACCCAGAATGGTCAGCGCCAGACCGGTGGCAACCTGATTGGCGACCAGCGTCAGGGTCAAAAACCCGAACAGCAGCGAAAACACCGCGCCGGTGGCAAGGCCCGCCAGCATGCCGAGATAGGGCGAACCGGTGGCATGCGCGGTGGCAAAGGCGCCGACAGCGCCCATCACCATCATGCCCTCGACACCGAGGTTCAGCACGCCTGCCCGCTCACAGACAAGCTCGCCGATTGCCGCCAGAACCAGCGGCGTCGATGCGGTGATGACGGTCAGGAGAATGGCTTCGATGATCATGACGCTTTCCCCTCGGAGGCCGCCTTGCCCGAAAAGATCACCCGAACCTTGTAGAGGATCAGCGTATCGCAGGAGAGGACGAAAAACAGCAGCATGCCCTGAAACACGCGGGTCACCTTGTCGGAAACGCCAAGCGTGAATTGCACGCCCTCGCCGCCGATATAGGTCAGCGCCAGCACAAGACCGGAAATGATCGTGCCCAGCGGATTAAGCCGCCCGAGAAAGGCGACGATGATGGCGGTGAAGCCATAGCCCGGCGAGATTTGCGGCTGCAGATAACCGAGCGCGCCGGAAATCTCGCTGATGCCCGCAAGGCCGGCCAGACCGCCGGACAGCAGGAAACAGAACCAGATCATCTTGCGCGAGGAAAAGCCTGCAAACCGCCCTGCCCGCTGCGACTGGCCGATGACGTTGACCTCGAAGCCTTTCAGGGTGAAGCGCATCATGAACCAGACCGCGAATGCCGCCAGGATCGCGAGCGCGAAGCCGTAATGCGCGCGGCCGGAAGACACCATTTCGGGCAGCATGGCCGCATCGACGAATTCGCGCGTCTGCGGAAAATTGAAGCCTTCGGGATTGCGCCACGCCCCGCGCACCAGCCAGTCGAGAAACAATTGCGCGACATAGACCAGCATCAGCGAGGTCAGGATTTCATTGGTGTTGAAATAGCTTTTCAAAAGTGCGGGAATGCCGGCGTAAAGCGCGCCGCCGACAGTGCCCATCACCAGCATGATCGGCAAGAGCAGCGGCGAGGACCAATCGTAGAAATAGACCGGCACGACGGAGCCGACCATGGCGCCGACGGTAAATTGCCCTTCCGCGCCGATATTCCAGATGTTCGAGCGGTAACAGACCGTCAGCCCGACCGCGATCATGATCAGGGGTGCTGCCTTGATCATCAGCTCATGCAGGGACCAGATATCGAACAGCGGCTCGATGAAAAAGCGATAGAGCGCCTCGACCGGGTCCTTGCCCAGAAGCGCAAACATGATCGCCCCGAAAAACACTGTCAGCGCAAACGCGATCAGCGGCGACAGCAACGAAAACAGCGGCGAACTATTGGCGCGCCGTTCAAGTTCAATGCGCATCGGCCGTCTCCACATCCTTGTCCGCATCCTCGCCATGGATGCCGCCCATCAACAGCCCGATCCGCTCGCGCGTCATTGTTTCCGCCGGATGACTGTCGGACAGCTGACCTTCGGAAATCACCGCGATCCGCGTGGCGATTTCGAAGATCTCGTCGAGATCCTGCGAAATCACCAGCACGGCCGAGCCCGATCTGGCAAGATCGACCATTGCCTGGCGGATATGAGCGGCAGCGCCGGCATCCACGCCCCAGGTCGGCTGGTTGACGATGATGACCTTGGGCTTGCGGTCCAGTTCGCGCCCGACGATGAATTTCTGCAGATTGCCACCCGACAGCGCGCCTGCCGCCGGATTTTCACCGCTCTTGCGGACATCCATGAAACCAGCAATCTCACCGGTGCGCGCCCGGGCGACGGCGCGACGGATGACCCTGAGCGGCCCACCGGCCAGAAAAATATCCGATTCGGCCTGATTGCGCGCGAGGATGAGGTTTTCCGACAACGTCATCCCCGTGACCGCGGCATGGCCGTGGCGCTCCTCGGGAACGAAGCCCGCGCCGAGCTTGCGTCGTGCATTGATGCCCTTGGCGCCGACGGGCTGACCGTCGATCTGGATGGAGATATTGTCATCGACCGGATATTCGCCGGAGAGCGCATCGAAAAGCTCCGACTGGCCATTGCCGGCGACACCGGCGATCGCCAGAATTTCGCCGGCTTTCACTTCGAGGTAGATGTTCTTCAGAGCGGTGGAAAACGGCGTGCGCGCCGGTGCGGTCAGCCCCTTGGCCTCAAGCAGAACCTTGCCGGCCTTCATCGCTTCCGGCCGGGTGATTTCCGAAACTTCGCCGCCAACCATCATCCGCGCCAGCGAAGAGGCCGTCTCGTTGCGCGGGTTGCAATTGCCCGTCACCTTGCCGTGGCGCAGCACGGTGGCCTTGTCACAGATGCGCTGCACTTCTTCCAGCCGATGAGAGATATAGAGCACCGAACGCCCTTCGGCCTTCAGCTTGGCCAGCGTTTCAAACAGCCGGTCCGCCTCCTGCGGGGTCAGCACCGATGTCGGTTCATCGAGAATGATCAGGCTCGGGTTCTGCAAAAGCGCGCGCACGATCTCGATCCGCTGACGCTCACCGACCGAAAGGTCGGCCACATGGGCGCGCGGATCAAGCGGCAGGCCGTATTCGACCGAAAGCCTACGTGATTCTTCCGCGATCTTCGCAAGCGAAATGCCCGGATCGAGCGACAGGGCGATATTCTCGGCCACCGTCAGCGCCTCGAACAGCGAGAAGTGCTGAAACACCATGCCGATGCCGATCTTGCGGGCAGCGGCAGGGGCTTCAATGCGCTGCGGCTTTCCCTCCCAGAGAATTTCGCCGGCGGAAGGCTCCAGCACTCCGAACAGCATTTTCACAAGTGTAGATTTGCCGGCGCCGTTTTCGCCGAGCAGAGCGTGAATTTCACCCTTATCGATATCGAGATCGATGCCATCGCAGGCAGCGAAGGTACCAAAATATTTTGTCAGCCCCTGAACGGACAGCAGTGATCCGCCCACATCATTATCATTTTGGTTCAAACTGCCCTCCGGTATTCACCCGAAAACGCGAAACCCCGGTGCTACCGATCCTGTCGGCACCACATCCGGAAATTGACTAAAAAATAGAACATCCCCTGTATTGCGCACAAATGAAGCACGAACCCTCATTGAAACGCAATGACTTTTGCCTGTTTCCCAACGACTTTATTCGGTTGCCGTGCTGACGCTTGTCAAAACTCAGCCCGGGTTTCGGCCGCCCGCGAGCCGAGTTTGGGCAGGAATTGCAGCACCATGCCGATAAGGTAGAGATAGACGCCGCTCGCCACGAACAGCACCTCGATGAAGAGCGGCGCATCGAAACGGGCGAGAAGTGCGATGAAGCCGGTGACGCACCAGACCGCAAAAACGCCGAGATTGAGCGGCCGCAGCCGCTTGACCCGGACGGGATGCAGAAAATTCACCGGCGCGAAGGTCAGGGCCACCGACAGCACCACAATCGCCATGGCAAGCAGCGACGACGGCTGGATGACGAAGAAGGAGAACACCACCATGTTCCAGACCACCGGAAAGCCGGAGAAGAAGTTCTCGTCCGTCTTCATGCCGCTGTCGGCATAATAGATCGCGCTGGAGACGACGATCAGCGCAGCGGCAACGAAGGACAACGGCTCCCCGATCATATGGGACTGGTAGAGCGCAAAGGCCGGCAGCAGAACATAGGTCACGTAATCGATGATGTTGTCGAGCATCACGCCCGACCAGCTCGGCAGCACCTCGCTGACCTTCAGCCGCCGCGCGATCGGCCCGTCAATGCCGTCGACCAGCAGAGCGGCGCCGAGCCACCAGAACATGGCCACGAATCGCCCCTCGGCGGCGGCAACCACGCCAAGGAAAGCAAGGAACGAGCCCGATGCCGTCAGAATGTGGACGGAGAACGCCCGGATTTCGGCATAAGGTACTTTACGCTGGCTGAACAAACCCATTCACTTCCCGTAAAACTGTGTCGGCGGTTATTGCCCGGTTTTCTCTACCCCTACAATGCACCAGAAGCGCGTCCGCGTACAAAAAAAACATGATTTTCCAGAATTTTTCACGGCAAAATGCGCCCGGTCGCATTATATCGGTAACGAACAAATCGCAGGAAGACGAGGTTTCAGGCATGTCGGATTTTGAAATTGCCGTGATCGGCGGCGGCCCCGCCGGAATGATTTCCGCGCTGGCGCTTGCCCGTGCCGGCCGCAGGGTCGCGCTGGTCGCGCCTTCCCCCAGCGGCGGCGATCATCGCACAACGGCGCTGATGGACCATTCCATCGCACTGCTTGCCCGGCTCGGCCTGTGGCAGTCTGTCCGGCCGGAAGCCGCACCGCTGAAGACCATGCGCATCATTGACGGCACGGGACGGCTGGTGCGTGCGCCGACCGTCAGTTTCCGCTCTGCTGAAATCGATCTCGAAGCCTTCGGCTACAACATCCCCAACACCGTTCTGGTCGGCAAGCTGAACGAAGCGATTGCGAGTGAGCCGAACATTACCCGTTTCGAGACCATTGCCGACGATTTTACCGTCGACAAGGATGGCGTTGCGGTGACGCTTGCCGGTGGCGAGACATTTTCTGCCGAACTTATCGTCGGCTCCGACGGCCGGCGTTCGAAAGTGCGTGAAAATGCCGGGATCGGCGTGCGCCAGTGGTCCTACAAGCAATCGGCTGTCGTGCTGAATTTCAGCCACGCACTTGCCCATGACGATATCTCGACGGAATTTCACACCCGTGGCGGTCCGTTCACGCAGGTGCCGCTGCCGGCGAAGAACCGCTCCAGCCTGGTCTGGGTGATGGACACGCCGGCTGCCGAAGACATGGCGGCGCGGCCGGAGGCTGAAATCGCGGCGGCGATCGAGGAACGCATGCAATCGCTTCTGGGCGCGGTCACCATTGAGGGACCGGTGCAGAAATGGCCGCTTTCCTCCATGGTTGCGAACCGTTTCGGCAAGGGCCGTACGGTTCTTGTCGGCGAGGCGGCCCACGCCTTTCCGCCGATTGGCGCCCAGGGGCTCAACCTTTCGTTGCGCGACATCATGCGCCTTGCCCGCATGCTGGACGGTATCGACGGCGCGAAAATTTCCGCCAGAACCGGCGAGCGCTATGATTTTCTGCGCAAGTCCGATGTCTGGAGCAGAACGGCCAGCGTCGACCTTCTGAACCGCTCGCTGCTTGCCGATTTCATTCCCGCGCAGCTTGCCCGTTCCGCCGGCCTCTACATGCTGTCGGCCGTGCCGCCGCTGCGCCAGTTTGCCATGCGCGAAGGCGTTCAGCCCCTCAGGGGGATCAAGGAATTATTCGCCGGCTGAAGCCTGTTTTAGCCCTTGCCTATAGCGGCAGGGTCTATAACGGCAGGGCGGTGGCGTCGATCAGAAGCAGAAGACCGGCCAGCGTTGCCGCCGAACAGATTGTGGTGATCAGGATGGTGGCGGAGGCCCGCTCGTACCAGATGCCGTATTGCTGGGCGATCACGAAGACATTGGTGGCCGTCGGCAAGGCTGCAAGAAGCACGGCGGCTTCCACCCACACCGGATCGAAGCCGCCATGCAGCATCATGAAGGCATAGACCAGCACCGGATGTAAGATAAGCTTGGCCGGAACGATATAGCCGATTTCCACCGGCACGCGCTTTACCGGGCGCAGAGCAAGCGTCACCCCCATGGCAAAAAGCGCGCAAGGGGCAGCAGCCTGTGCAAGATAGTCCACCAGCCGGTTGAACGCATCGGGCGGCTGAACCCCGCTCGCAGCAACGGCAAAACCCAGAGCGGTTGCAATGATGAAGGGGTGCAGCAGCGCCTTTGTCAGCACCTGGCGGGCAAGTGATGCCTTGCGCACCGCACCACCATCCGCCACCGCCATTATCGACGGTGCGACGATGAAATGCAGCGCATTTTCAAAGCACACGATCAAGGCGACGGGAACGGCCGCCGCTTCGCCAAGCGCCAGAATGGCAAGGCCCGGCCCCATATAGCCGATATTGCCGTAAGCCCCTGCAAAGGCCTGGATCGTGCTCTCGCGCACGCCGTTGCGTTTCCAGAAGTAGCCGGCGGCAAACAGCAGCGAAAACACGGCATAGGTCGCCAGCAGATCAACGGAGATGAAATCAAGCCGGGTCAGTTGGTCGAAAGGCGTGTTCGAAACAAGCTTGAAGAACAAGGCCGGCAATGCGGCATAGACGATGAATACGTTGAGCCAGACAAGACCGGATTCCGGCTGCCGGATGAGCCTGGCGGCGATAAAGCCTGCGGCAATCAGTCCGAAGAACGGAAAGAGAAGCCCTAGAATGTCTGACATGGCGCAAAACCCGGGCTTCGCAGGCCCTAGCCGATCTGCGATAGAACGGGAAAGGTCTGCTGGAACCAGATCGCCATATCGGCAATAAAGCCGAAAAGAAAGGCAAGGCCGGTGAGAATCAGCAGCACGCCCATGATTTTTTCAATCGTGCCCAGATGTTTGCGGAACCGCGACAGGAAGCGCATGAAGGCGCCGGAAAAAAGCGCGGCAATCCAGAACGGCACGGCAAGGCCAAGCGAATAGATCGCCAGCAGCACCGCGCCGTTGGAAACCGTATCGCGCGTGGCCGCGACAGCGAGAATGGCCCCCAGAACCGGTCCGATGCAGGGCGTCCAGCCGAAAGCAAAGGCCAGCCCCATGACATAGGCGCCGGACATGCTCGCCGGCTTGCCGCCGCCATGAAACCGCGCCTCACGCGACAGGAAGGGGATTTTCAGCACACCAAGGAAGTTCAGCCCCATGATGATGATGATCACACCGCCGACCTTGGCCAGAATATCGATATATTGACGCAACAACTGACCGATGGACGAGGCCCCTGCCCCGAGCGCCACGAAAATCGTCGCAAAGCCGAGCGTAAAGAACAGCGCCGGCAACAATACACGCGCCGGGCGGACGGAGGTGTCTCCCCTGAACTGATCGATCGAAATGCCCGCCATGTAGCAAAGATAAGGCGGCACCAGCGGCAAAACGCAGGGTGAGAGAAACGAAAGCGCACCGGCAAGAAGCGCCGTCAACAGGGAAATATCACCGATCGACACCTGAAATCCTCTTGTCACTCGGCCGTTGGCGAAAGCGCGTCCGGCACCAGCAGATAACCGCCTGAAAGGCGGACCGTAAACTGCCGGTTCCTTAAACCACAGCGGCGTTGAATTCCAATCACCTTTCCGCGCATCGCCCCCGACATCAAATTGTCGCCTTGGAGCCGAATTTCCGGGTTGACCTTCTGCAAGACCCTTTCTATGTTCCGCCCACTTTCCGCTGGCCCTTCAACAGGCGCCGGGCTCGGGAGCGCGTAGCTCAGCTGGTAGAGCAACTGACTTTTAATCAGTAGGTCCAGGGTTCGAACCCCTGCGCGCTCACCATTGTTTGCCGAGAATTTTCTCCTTTCGAAATTGAAACAACACTTTCTAACTCACCCCTTTCCGCCCGCCTTCATGCCTCCATTGACCGCAATCGAGGCCGCTCTGCTATTTCCAGCTTGCGGAACACAGATAGAACAGATATAAACGTTCTGTATTTGTTTCGAAGGCAAGGGGCTGCAAATGCTGACTCGTAAACAACAGGAACTGCTGTATTTCATCCATGAACGGATGAAGGAGACAGGCATTCCCCCGTCTTTCGATGAAATGAAGGAAGCCCTGGATCTGGCGTCCAAATCGGGCATTCACCGATTGATCACGGCGCTGGAGGAACGCGGCTTCATTCGCCGGCTTCCCAACAGGGCGCGCGCGCTTGAAATTCTGCGCATGCCGGAAAGCCTTGGCTCTCAGCCGCCGCGCCGCGGTTTCTCACCGAGCGTGATTGAAGGCAGCCTCGGCAAGACGCCTGCCGAAAGCAAAACACCGGCTGCCGGAAATGACAGCGGCTCGACCGATATCCCCGTCATGGGGCGGATTGCAGCCGGTGTTCCGATCTCGGCCATACAGGAAAACACCCACGCAATTGCGGTTCCGGCCGAGATGCTGGGAACCGGCGAACATTATGCGCTGGAAGTTAAGGGCGATTCGATGATCGAAGCCGGGATATTCGACGGTGACACGGTGGTCATCCGCAATATCAACACGGCCGCCCCGGGCGATATTGTCGTGGCGCTGGTGAATGACGAGGAAGCGACACTGAAGCGCTTCCGCCGCAAGGGCGCGTCGATTGCGCTGGAAGCCGCCAATCCGGCCTATGAAACCCGGATATTTGCTGCCGATCAGGTCAAGGTTCAGGGCAAGCTTGTCGGCCTGATCCGCCGCTACCACTGAAGAAATCGAGGGTTTTCGGCAGGCTGACAGGATCGGCATACGAATCGGAACGCCAGTTATAGAGGCGGTGTTGGTTCCATTGACGTTTTACTGCCGTAATGGCGGGCGTGACGGAAACGTGGGTTCTCACACAGGAGCCGGTCGGGTTAGGCTCTGAGGACGTGGTGTTACCATTTCTTGATTTTGAACCATCGGTATCTTGGACAGTAAACTGCAAGGTGCCGGTTTGGCGGCGCAGTGCTGGTGTGATGAGAAAACCAGGCGAACGGCACGCCTGAAAACCGGGCCGGTAAACGCTGACAATGATGTCTGCGTGATCGCAGGCAGGGCCTACGAGCGCGGGCCGGAATATTTGTGCGACGGTCAGGCCGCTGCCGGGAAGCGATGCCACACACCATTCGCTCTTTTCACAGATGAACATACCGGATTGCGTCCGCGCGGCCTTTATATCCTCGGCAAGGGCGGTGCTTGCATTGGTGATTTGTCCAGCATCCAGGCGGTCGAACCGGTCCGCGTCTTTCAGTATCGCAGCGTTGCTTTCGGTTTCGCTCGGCGGCCGTGTGGCGCTGATGGCAAGTGCGCTCTGCCACTGATCGAAGATGAAGGAAGGCGGACGGCGCTTGCTGAGCGCGGCTGTATCACCGGTGACGATCGCAACCAATGCACCGTCTTCGGAGACAAGCAGAAGCGGCGACCGGTCGCCTTGAGAAAAGGCGGGCAAGGCAAAGGCAATTGCCATCGGCACCAGTCCGACAAGCCTGAGACGGGTGCGCAGCAGAACCAGCAGCATGAACCCGACAAGGAAAAGCAGCAGAAATCCGCGGGGCATCGCACTGGTATCGAGCGCGCCACCAAGACCATCGACCCATTCCGCAATGGCAATCACCCGGTCGAGCCCCCAGCCCATGGCCAGAAGAAAGGGGCCGTGCAGGTTAAGCGGCATTGCCAGCATGGCCAGCAGGCCGGAGGGCATGACCAGAAAGGTGACAATCGGCATGGCGAGCAGATTGCCGAGCAGACCGTAGCCGGCAATCCGCTGAAAATGCGCCATGGCAATCGGCGCTGTCGAAAGCCCACCGATCAGTGCGGTCAACACAATACCGAAAGCACCCAGCATGACGATGCGGATCACTGTGCCGGCCGGCATCGACGCCGGGCGAGCATATTCGCGACGCTGCCAGAAGCTGTAGCCCGCAATCAGCGCCAGTGTTGCGGCAAACGACATCTGCATGCCGGGGCCGACAGCTTCCGACGGCGAAACCGCGAGGATGACAAACCCCGCAAGAGCGACATTGCGCATACTGATGGCCGGACGGTCGGCAACGGCGGCAAGCAGCATGATCGCCAACATGATGAAAGCGCGCTGCGCCGAGACCTGCATGCCCGAAATCGCAAGATAGAACCCGGCAGCCCCGATCGCGGCCATAGCGGCAAGCTTCTTGGTGGCGATCGCCTCTGCCGCCTTTGGCGAAAAAGACAGAAAAAGACGCAGGCTTGAAAAGAAGATACCGGCGGCGAGCGCCATGTGCAGCCCCGAAATGGCGATGACATGGGCAAGGCCGGCATTGCGCAGCGCGTCCAGCGTGTCATCATTCATGGCGCGACGCTGCCCGGTGATGATCGCATTGGCGAAAGCCCCCGATTCGTCTGGCAGGACAGCGCGAATGCGCCCGGCAATCGTATCGCGCAGGCTTTCGACCCTGTGGCGCATGAACAGGCCAATGGACTGAGGGCGGCTTGTCTCCCGCGTATGAAGATCACCCGGAACCGCGTCTGGCGCGCCATAGAAGAACCCCACTGCGCCGATCCCGTCGAAATAGGAAAGAAAACCGAAATCGACGAGGCCCGGCAGAGCCGGTCCGGAAGGCGGTGAAAGCCGGGCAAGGCCGGTGAATGCACCGCCGATGTCGACCGGCGGCGATTTGCCGCGGGCAACAAGGGTGACACGCTCAGGTGGACGGTGGATCACCGGATCGTCGGTGGCGATGACGCGCACCACATAACGCCAGCCGTTTTCGGTCGGCTCGCGGGCATCGACCACGCCGGTAACATGGGTCGTCACCGGTGAGTCGAGCATCACCGTAGCAAGCCGGCCCGTCTCAAGCTGCGCCAGAAACGCGCCGCTGAGAAAGAGCGCAACCAGACCGGCGCCCAGCCGGTTCACCGGACCGGCATTGCGCAACGAAACGGCGGCACCAACGGCGATCGCCCAATAGAGCCACAGCCCCCACGAAAACGGCGCTGCAGGCCGGAAAAACCACCACGCGGACCCCAGAGCCATCACAAACGGCGCAAACAGAAAGCTGCGTCCATAGGCAAGTTCTTCGGAAAAAAGCGTGCCGACGTCCCTGCCCTCCGGCTGCTCCGCAGAAGTTGGCGGATTCCAGACCGTATCGCTGCCGGAAGCGGCTTTCGTTCGCCATCTGCGCAAGCGGCCACGAACGGCGCCGCCCCCGCGCCGCTTTGGACGTTCCGTAACCTGTTTCTCGCCCTCTCCCATCAAAACCGCTCCGCCACAACCTAGGGTATCGTGTGGTTACCTGGAGCAAAAAGCAACGTTGCAGAACGCAGCTTGCGGAAAAATTTCCTTTTCAGAAGCTCAAAAAACTTGCTAAACGCAAATTATAAATCATCACCCGCACCGCAACATGAACCATTCAGCGGCTTGGCAGCGGCGCATCGATCCTATACCTAATTGGTACCTTTGATCGTGTTTATCACGCGTCCCGCGCTGGAAGATTTGGAGGATAGCATGACGGAAACTGGCAAACTCACCTTGGACGGACAGGAACTGGAACTGAACGTCGAAGCAGGCACCTTCGGTCCAAAAGTGCTCGACATCAACAGCCTGTACAAACAGTCAGGCATGTTCACATACGATCCCGGCTTCACCTCGACGGCATCGTGCAAATCGGCAATTACCTATATCGATGGCGACAACGGTATTCTGCTGCACCGCGGTTATCCGATCGACCAGCTGGCCGAAAATGCCGACTTCCTCGAAATCTGCTACTTGCTGCTTTTCGGTGAACTGCCGACGGCAACGCAGAAGAAGGATTTCGACTTCCGCGTCACCCATCACACGATGATTCACGAGCAGATGACACGGCTTTTCACCGGTTTCCGCCGTGATGCTCACCCGATGGCCATCATCTGTGGCGCTGTCGGCGCCATGTCGGCGTTTTATCACGACTCGATCGACATCTCCGACCCCTACAAGCGCGAGATCGCCAGCGTCCGCATGATCGCCAAGATCCCGACGATCGCGGCAATGGCCTACAAGTACCATGTCGGCGAACCCTTCGTGTATCCGCGCAACGATCTCGGCTATGCGGCCAATTTCCTGCATATGTGCTTCGCCACGCCGTGCGAGGAATACAAGGTCAACCCGATCCTGTCGCGCGCGCTCGACCGCATCTTCATCCTGCATGCAGACCACGAGCAGAACGCCTCGACTTCGACGGTGCGTCTTGCCGGTTCTTCGGGCGCCAATCCGTTCGCCTGCATCGCCGCCGGCATTGCCTGCCTGTGGGGCCCGGCGCATGGCGGCGCCAACGAGGCCGCGCTCAACATGCTGCAGGAAATCGGTTCGGTTGACCGGATTCCGGAATACATCGCCCGTGCGAAGGACCGTGATGATCCCTTCCGTCTGATGGGCTTTGGCCACCGCGTCTACAAGAACTACGATCCGCGCGCCAAGATCATGCAGAAGACCTGCCACGAGGTTCTCGGCGAGCTCGGAATCAAGGACGATCCGCTTCTCGATGTCGCCATGGAACTGGAAAGAATTGCGCTGACGGACGAATACTTCATCGAGAAGAAGCTTTATCCGAACATCGACTTCTATTCCGGCATCACGCTGAAGGCTCTGGGCTTCCCCACCACCATGTTCACGGTGCTGTTCGCGCTCGCCCGTACGGTCGGCTGGATCGCCCAGTGGAACGAGATGATCGAAGATCCCGAACAGCGCATCGGTCGCCCGCGTCAGCTTTACACAGGCGCCGCCGAACGCGACTTCGTCGCCGTTGCCGACCGCTGATCGGTCAATACACAGTTCGAAACGTTGAAAAGACAGGCCGGTCGTCAGACCGGCCTGTCTCGGTTTGTTGACAAAGCGGCCCCTCACTCTGGGTCATCCTCGGGCTCGACCCGAGGAACCAGGGCCAAACGATATACGCTCACTTTAAACCCTTTCTTATCAAAGGGTTGAGTGGAATGGATGCTCGGATCAAGTCCGAGCATGACACCTCTGGGAAGGGCTGGTGGAGGCAACAACCCTACGTCTTCGGGTTTGTCAGCAGTCTGAGACAGGCCGGTCCTTAGACCGGCCCGTTTTTTATTTGCAGGCCATTATTGTCCCGACAGCGCGCCCCGAGCATGGCGCAGGTGAAGAAATGCCGGCGATATAAAAAAGCCGCAGTGCATTTTGCGCCGCGACCTCTTAAGGACATTTTGCCCGGGCAACATTCCTGCCGCCCGGGCGTGTTATGCGTTACTGCGTCATCGGAACCTTGAAGAACAGCGTTTCGCCGGAGCTGTCGTCCACGCCGTCATTGTCGGTCACGGCATAGGCCGTGCCATCGGCGGCGATGGTGAAGCCTTCGATCTTGTCGGCGACATAGCCATTGGTGGCCGATTTCATCAGCGGCAGCAGATCGGTGACTTCTTCCTTCTGCACGACCGGCAGCTCCGCGCCGATCGGCGCCGGCTTCATGTCCGAAAGCGCAACCTTGTAGAGCTTCTTGACCTTTGCAGCTTCGCCGATCTGGTTGTCGCGCTCGATGATGTAGGCATTGTCACCATTGACGGAAATTTCGGACAGGCCGATCCAGCCCTTTTCCGGGGTTTCCAGCGGATAGGAGACTGCGCCCCATTCACCGGTCGCCGGCGTGTAGGCCAGAAGCTTGACGAAGCCCTTCTCGTCGTCGCCCCATTCGCGCTGAACAGCCATCCACAGCGTCAGATCATCGCCCTCACCCACCGTGGTGATGCCTTCCATGCCGAACCGCGTCTGATGGGCAAGCAGTTCATCCGGCAGGTTGATGGTTTCGGTGATTTCACCGGTCCCGTCGATGTGCAGAACCCTGTGCGGCACTTCTTTGTCGGGATGACCTTCGGAAGCCAGCCAGAAGCCGCCATTGCCATCAACGGCAACGCCTTCGAGATCGAGCTTTTCCGCCGGCTGTCCATCGTGCGTCACGCGGATGGCGTCGGTGATCAGCGCCGGCTTTCTGGAGGCGTCGATGATGAAGACGGAGGGTTGCGCCGAATAGAAGCTGTCATTGACCGCGTAGAGCCTGCTGGCGTCTTCCGGGTCGGCGGCAAGGCTGGAAAGCGCACCGAACCCGATCAGCGGATCATGGTTCACATCAGAGGCGATCTGCGGATAGTCGGCCTCGCCCTCTTCATAGGCATAGAGCATCACATGCGCACGCACGCCGCCATCGGGCCCTAGGTCTTCCTCATTGGCCGTCACCAGCAGGTTGCGGGCGGGAATGGCAACGCCGCTTTCCGGCGCGATCCCCGAGGGCAGAAGCTGCATCAGCTCCGGAGCGTCCTGGACATTGTCATTATAGACGCCGACAACGGAACCGCGCTCGGACATGACGAAAAGATAGTTGTTGTCGCCGAACCGGCCGGTGATCAGCCCTTCCGGCTCAACGCCCTTCTTGCCGGCACGCTTGTCCGGGAAGTGACCGATGGAAGCAACAGCGCGTTCGAACGAGGCGCCGGCCTCATACAGCAGCTCGCCGGTATCGGAAAAGATCGAGAAGCCACGCGAACCGCCCTTGTAGTCGCCCTCATTGGCGATCACGAAGCGATCGTTGTCGAGCCATTTTACGGTGTCGGGCTCGCGCGGAATACCGGTCAGCGAACCGGTGAAATCGAGGCGACCGTCGCGTTCGGTATCAATGTCGGCAAGATCGACCGTGCCGGCGGCAAAGTGGTTCTTCACCTCGCCGGTATTGCCGTCGACGATGACGATGCCGTTGTTTTCCTGCAGCGTGACGACAATCTCGTTGTCATCGTTGATGTCGACAAATTCCGGTTCCGGATCGCTCGGCGCGGTCATCTCGTCAAAACCGGTCATGGCAACATGTTTCGTCGTTGCACAGTCGGCGCCGCCGTCGTTCAACGCGATGATCACCAGATCGCCGGCGGGCATCTGCGGAATTTCACCGTCATTCAGGTCTTCGTCGCGCTCGTTTTCAATCGCAATGGCCACGATCGCGCCATCGGGCGATACGGCAACCGAGTCGGGCTGGCCGCCGAGATCGCACTTTGCCTCAAGCGTCTGCGATGCAATGTCGATCACGCCGAGGAAGCCGGACGGCGCGGTGAAGCTTTCGGACGTGTTGACGCCGACATAGGCTTTCGCGCCGGAAACAGCCACCGAGGTCGGTTCACCGTCGAGCTTGACGGTACCGGCGGCCTTTGGTGCGCGCGGGTCGGTGATGTCGACGAAACCGACGGCTTCGAGCGGGCTGTCAGAATATACCAGCATATTGCCGTCTTCGGTTGCGGTGATGATTTCCGCGGACGTGGCGCTCATGGCGTCCATATCCGCAGGAAGGTTTTCGGCGACGTTGAAAACGGCGATGCGGTTGAAGACCGGCTCGGCGGACGCGGGGATCGCGACTGAAGCCAGAAGTGCGGCAGACAGCGCCGCGCCGGTAAGACGGAGTTTCATAGGTTTCCCTCCTGAGGTTGAATCACCGGAGGGTTGTGCGTCACGGCTGTGACAGGATGATTACGTCCCGATGACGCCGGTGTGACACCATCGCCGTCATCGCTCACGCCGCCGCTCGATCAGCAGGATCGACAACGAGGCCGCCACGATCATCAAGCCACCAACCCAGAACAGCATATCGGGCGCATAGCCGAACACCAGCCAGCCGCCGAGAACATTGAGCGGCAGTTTCAGGTCGTCGAACGGCTGGACATAGGCGGCATCGGCGCTGGAATAGGCCAGCGTGAGAAAATACTGCGCCAGCACGGTCATCAGCCCCAGCGCCAGCATGATCCACACCACGTCGCCCGTGGGCACGGCAAAACCGCCGCCAATCGCCACCACGGCATTGATCGGCGTCAGCAGCATCAGCAGCCAGACGGTGATCGATTCCGGTTTTTCATGCGCCGTCAGCTTCTTGGTGATCAGCGATGTACCGCCCCACAAAAGCGCAGACAGCACCGGCAGCAGCGCCGCCCAGGTGAAACCCGACGACCATGGCTGCAGGATCAGCACAGCGCCGGTAAAGCCGACAGCCGTAGCAATCCACCGCGACGGCCCGACACGCTCGCCCAGAAAGATCCTGGCGCCGACGATAATAAAGAAGGGTGACGTCATCACCAGCGCAATCGCCTGGCTGAGCGGAACAGAGGCAAGACCGATGGCCCAGGCCTGAACGCCAAGTGCGGAGAGCGCAACACGCGCGATATGCTGTCCCGGATAGGCGGTGCGCATCACCGCAAGCCCGGTGCGCCAGAGATAGGGAATGGCAAACAGAAAGGCGATGCCATATTGCCAGAAGGCAATGGACGAGGCTGCAAAGCCCATCTTCATGGTGAGCTGCTGGATCAGCACATTGCCGGCGGCATAAACCACACCGGCAAGCACCATCCAGAATGCACCGGTCAACGCGGGAGAACGATAGATTGCCTTGCTCATGCCTGTCTTGATCCTTCATGGCGCCCGGGGCGCATGCAATAAGGGGACGGACGACGCATGGCACCGGCGGCAATCGGCAAAAGCCGAGACATCCGGCAACCCGCATTCTCTTTCTTCCGGACTGTAACCGTCGGCTCCGGATTTCAACCGGATCTGCTGACCCTTTCCGGCATTGACCGGAAAGGCGCTCGCGGGCTTGCGTGAGAAACGCTTACCGCCGGTGGGGTATCTCACCCCGCCCCGAGAATGTGCCGTCGGCAGAGTTCTGTCTCCGGCATGGTTTGTTGTGCAACAAGTAGTGACATCGCCGGTCCGCGGCAAGTCAATTCTGACGGGGACGTCGGTAACTGAGCGTCAACGAAACAGGCAACAAAAAACCCGGGGCCAGGGCCCCGGGTTTCGTGCCATTCATGAGAAGGCGGAACTTAGGAGTTGCAAGCTTCCTTGAGGCCCTTGCCAGCCGTGAACTTCGGAACGTTGCGGGCCGGGATATCGACCTCTGCACCCGTCGACGGGTTGCGGCCCTTGCGCGCAGCACTGTGCGACACGGTGAAGGCACCGAAACCGGCGAGGCGAACTTCGCCGCCGTTCTTCAGTTCACCCTGTACGGCGTCGAACACGGCGTCGACTGCGGAAGCTGCATCGGTTTTGGACAGACCGGCCTTTTCGGCAACGGAAGCTACGAGTTCACTCTTGTTCATGTTTCCACCCTTTCTCAAATGGTTCGAAACGGATCAATTTTTTCCCAGGGGCCTCGGCAAGGCTTACACCGCTACCCGCTGTCATCCAAAAGCCTTGCGTTTCAAGGAATTGCAATAGGCTTACCGCAATTTGTGGGGAAAAGGACGACCAAAGGACGACCTCAGGGGCCCCTTTTCCACAGGAGCCCCTGAAAAATGGCGAGAATTCGGCGTTAATGCGCCACTGTTTTGTTCGAGTCACCGTCTGATTCATCAGCGGGAATCGAGACCGGATCAGTCTCCGGATCCCACTCGATGGGCTGCGGCGCCTCGACCAGCGCATGCTGCAGCACCTCGCCCATGCGCGACACGGGAATGATTTCCAGACCGTTCTTCACGTTGTCCGGGATCTCCGGAAGGTCCTTGGCGTTCTCTTCGGGGATCAGCACCTTGGTGATACCACCGCGAAGTGCTGCCAGAAGTTTTTCCTTCAGACCGCCGATCGGCAGAACCCGGCCGCGCAGCGTGATCTCGCCTGTCATGGCCACGTTCTTGTTCACCGGAATACCGGTCATCACGGAAACGATCGCCGTTGCCATGGCGACACCGGCAGACGGTCCGTCCTTGGGCGTTGCGCCTTCGGGAACATGGACGTGAATGTCAGTCTTGTCGAACATAGGCGGTTTGATGCCGAAATCGACCGCACGCGAGCGAACATAGGATGCCGCCGCAGAAATCGATTCCTTCATGACATCGCGCAGATTGCCGGTGACCGTCATGCGGCCCTTGCCGGGCATCATCACGCCTTCGATCGTCAGAAGCTCGCCACCGACTTCCGTCCACGCCAGACCGGTCACGACACCAACCTGGTCGTCACCTTCGGCCTCGCCATGGCGGAAGCGCTGGACGCCGAGATAATCCTCAAGGTTATCCGCCGTGACATGCACTGCGGTCTTGTCGCCCTTGACGATCTCGGTCACGGCCTTGCGGGCAAGCTTCATCAGCTCACGCTCCAGGCTGCGCACGCCCGCCTCGCGGGTGTACTGCTGGATCGTGCGTTCCAGCGCGCCGTCGTCGACCGAGAACTCCTCGGGCTTGAGCGCGTGTTCACGGATTGCCTTGGGCAGCAGGTGACGCTTCGCGATTTCCAGCTTTTCCTGTTCGGTGTAGCCGGCAATGCGAATGATCTCCATACGGTCCATCAGCGGGCCGGGAATGTCGAGCGTGTTGGCCGTGGTGATGAACATCACGTTGGACAGGTCGTATTCGACTTCCAGATAATGATCCATGAAGGTCGAGTTCTGTTCCGGGTCCAGCACTTCGAGCAGGGCCGAGGACGGATCGCCGCGGAAATCGGCGCCCATCTTATCGATCTCGTCGAGCAGGAACAGCGGATTGCTCTTGCCGACCTTCTTCATCGACTGAACGATCTTGCCGGGCATGGAGCCGATATAGGTGCGCCGATGGCCACGAATTTCCGATTCGTCACGGACACCGCCAAGCGCCATACGCACATATTCACGCCCCGTCGCCTTGGCGATCGACTGCGCAAGCGAGGTCTTGCCGACGCCGGGCGGGCCGACGAGGCAGAGGATAGGACCTTTGAGCTTCTTGGCGCGCGCCTGCACGGCAAGATACTCGACAACCCGCTCCTTGACCTTTTCGAGGCCGAAATGGTCTTCCTCGAGCACCTTTTCAGCATGCTTCAGGTCACGCTTGATCTTCGACTTCGCGTTCCACGGCAGGCCGGTGAGCCAGTCAAGATAGTTGCGCACCACGGTCGCTTCCGCCGACATCGGGCTCATGTTGCGGAGCTTCTTCATCTCCGCATCGGCCTTTTCGCGTGCTTCCTTGGTGAACTTGGTCTTCTTGATGCGGTCTTCCAGTTCGGCCATTTCGTCACGGCCGTCCTCTCCCTCGCCGAGTTCCTTCTGAATGGCCTTCATCTGCTCATTCAGATAATACTCGCGCTGGGTCTTCTCCATCTGCCGCTTGACGCGGGTGCGGATACGCTTTTCGACCTGCAGAACGGAAATCTCGCCTTCCATGAAGCCGAGCGCCTTTTCAAGGCGTTCCTTCACGCTGGTGGTCTCCAGCATTTCCTGCTTTTCCGTCAGCTTGATCGCAAGATGCGAGGCAACCGTGTCGGCAAGCTTCGAATAGTCCTCGATCTGGCCGGCAGCACCGACGACCTCGGGCGAAACCTTCTTGTTCAGCTTGACGTAGTTTTCGAATTCGGAAACCACCGAGCGGGCCAGAGCCTCGATCTCGACAGCGTCTTCTTCCGGCTCGCCCAGCACTTCGGCATCGGCTTCGTAGAAGTCGTTTTCCAGCCGAACATCGCCGATGGCGGCGCGCGACTTGCCCTCGACCAGGACCTTGACCGTACCGTCGGGCAGTTTCAGAAGCTGCAGCACATTGGCAATGGTGCCGATGCGGTAAAGCGCATCGGGCTCAGGATCGTCGTCGCCGGCGTTGACCTGGGTAACCAGCATGATCTGCCGATCGGCATTCATGACCTCTTCCAGCGCACGGATTGACTTTTCGCGGCCGACAAAGAGGGGAACGATCATGTGGGGGAAAACCACAATGTCACGCAATGGCAACACCGGGAACGCAGCATTTTCCGCTGCAGGCGCGTTCTGCGTCATGTCTGTTTCCTTTCAGGCAGCCCGGCCGCACACCGGGCATTGACGGACTGCTGGGAGGACAGTCCGAAAGTTCGTCTCGATTGTTGCGGAACAAGTGGCGCTTTAAAAGAGCGATTTCAACCTTTGCCCGTGTTTTCGGCGGAACAACGGGTCATTACACGCGTTTTGCCGTGTTTGTCCGTAAAACGACGAAGGCAGGGACCTGCCCTGCCTTCCGTTTCACTTTGAAAACGCCGCGATCAGGCCGATGCGTTTGCCTTGTCGTCCGCGTGATTTTCATAAATGTAGAGCGGCTGCGAGGTCCCCGAAACGACTTCGTCGGAGATCACAACTTCGCGAACGCCCTTCATGGCCGGCAGTTCGAACATGGTGTCGAGCAGGATCTTCTCCATGATCGAGCGCAGTCCGCGCGCGCCGGTCTTGCGTTCGATCGCCTTGCGGGCAATCGCCATCAACGCGTCCTCATGGAAGGTCAGTTCGACATCTTCCATTTCGAACAGGCGCTGATACTGCTTCACGAGCGCGTTCTTCGGCGCTGTCAGGATCTGCACCAGTGCCGTCTCGTCGAGGTCCTCGAGCGTGGCGATGACCGGCAAACGGCCGATGAATTCCGGGATCAGGCCGAACTTGACCAGATCTTCCGGCTCCAGATCGCGCAGCACATCGCCGACCTTGCGGTCGTCAGCGGCCTTGACCGAAGCGCCGAAACCGATCGACGTCCGTTCGCCGCGCGCCGAAATCACCTTGTCGAGACCGGCAAAGGCACCGCCGCACAGGAACAGGATGTTGGTCGTATCAACCTGCAGGAACTCCTGCTGCGGATGCTTGCGCCCGCCCTGCGGCGGCACGGAAGCCACCGTGCCTTCCATGATCTTCAGCAATGCCTGCTGCACGCCCTCACCCGAGACGTCACGCGTGATCGACGGATTGTCGGACTTGCGGGAAATCTTGTCGACCTCGTCGATATAGACGATGCCACGCTGGGCGCGCTCGACATTGTAATCGGCCGACTGCAGCAGCTTCAGAATGATGTTCTCGACATCTTCACCGACATAGCCGGCTTCCGTCAGCGTCGTTGCATCCGCCATCGTGAACGGCACATCGATGATCCGCGCCAGCGTCTGGGCAAGATAGGTCTTGCCGCAGCCCGTCGGGCCCACCAGCAGAATGTTCGACTTCGAAAGCTCGATATCGGAACTCTTGGAGGCATGCGAGAGGCGTTTGTAGTGGTTATGCACCGCAACCGACAGAATGCGTTTTGCATGGCTCTGGCCGATGACATATTCATCGAGCACACCCATGATTTCCTGCGGTGTCGGCACGCCGTCGCTGGACTTCACCATCGAGGTCTTGTTTTCCTCGCGGATGATGTCCATGCACAATTCGACGCATTCATCGCAGATGAAAACCGTCGGGCCAGCGATCAGCTTGCGGACTTCGTGCTGACTCTTGCCGCAAAAGGAACAATAGAGCGTGTTCTTGGAGTCACCGCCATTGTTACCGCCGACTTTGCTCATTATCACTTCCTTCCAGTAAGCCGTCCCTTGATCCGGATGAACGGCCACTCAACTTTTTCGCTTCTACCGTACGTCGAAAAGCTTGCAAAACATCAGGGCAACAAAACGACGCAACGGCGCTACTGGCAATGGACGCAAACGCCAAACAACGTCCCACCGGCTATCCATGAAACCGGATATCAAATCCGGTTTTCCATACTATTAACGGCTTGAGCGCCGGTTTAAACCCAAAAAACGCGATCGTGAACCCGAATTACCGTCTCGACGTCCACAAAACAAACAACGCACCCGCCGACGAGACCGTAAAGTCAGGTCCCGCACGGAGGAAGCGCGGTTCAGATACGCATGATCGGGCGCCGAAGATCAGTTGCCGCCCTCGATTTCACTGCGCGAGGTCATGACCTTGTCGATAAGGCCCCAATCCATCGCCTCACTCGCATCCATGAAGTGGTCACGATCGAGCGTCTTTTCAACCTCTTCATAGGACTGACCGCAATGACGGACATAGACCTCGTTGAGGCGGCGCTTCATCTTGAGAATGTCGCGGGCGTGGCGTTCGATATCCGAAGCCTGGCCCTGGAACCCGCCGGAGGGCTGATGCACCATCACACGCGCATTCGGCGTGGCAAAACGCATGCCCTTCTCGCCGGCGGCGAGCAGCAGCGAGCCCATCGAAGCGGCCTGACCGATGCAAAGCGTCGAGACGGCCGGGCGGATAAACTGCATGGTGTCGTAAATCGCCATGCCGGCAGTCACCACGCCACCGGGTGAATTGATGTAGAGCGCGATTTCCTTCTTCGGATTTTCCGCTTCGAGGAACAGCAGCTGGGCGCAGATCAGCGACGCCAGATGATCCTCCACGGGACCGGTAAGAAAGATAATCCGCTCCTTGAGCAGGCGGGAATAGATGTCATAGGAACGTTCGCCGCGATTGGTCTGCTCGACGACCATGGGTACAAGAGCCATCGCGGTATCTACGGGATTTGTCATGTCTGTCCTTCGGCCGGCTGATCGGAACCGTTTTTCATCGAATCTTTCGTTACCCTCCTACATAGAGTGCCTCACCCGGTCACTTCAAGAGAAGTGTTTTCAAAGCGTGCATCCGGCTTCGGCCGACACTTCGCCGCCATTGACGGATTGCAGAGATTTGCCGCTGCAAAACAGCGCATTCAGAACGATTAAATCGATTAACTTTAAAAATGGTCCAGGGAATGTGTGGTGCAGCTTAACCATGAGGGCTACTAACGGCATTCGATTTCATCAAGTTGGGAAGCGATCCGCCGCCTTGCATTATAACTTGACGGCCGTTTTTGTCTGGGCGGCAGACTGTATTCTGTTGTCCGTGCTGTTGCTGCCGCTGTGGCTGCGCAACAAAGACCGGAGCTTTATCCTGTTGTGGTCGGTATCGCTGTTGCTGATGGGGCTCGGACTTGCCGGCCTGATCGCCATCGGTGTTTACGGCGTCCGCTTCTTCACCCTGCCGATCGCCGCCCTGGTTGCGGCTGAAACCCTCTCCACAGCCGGATTGCTTTCGCTTTACGGCGCAAAGTGTCCGCTGCGGTTCATGCTCTGCAGTCTGGGCGTATGGCTGGCTGCGTTGCTGCTGTTTCATCTGTCGGGATTCGGTTCGGTTGCCTGCATTGCCAGTTATTATCTGGCCGATATCGGCATTGCCGTCTACGCGGTTCACTTTCTGCTGCGCCATGCCGATTTCGAGGAGGTCGGTTACCATCGCGCCACGCCGCTGATCCTGTCTGTCGAGGCCGTCGTCGGACTGGTGATCGCCATCCTGTTTCTGATTGACAGCCCCGCCCTCCCCGACGAAGGCGTCATGATCTCCGTTGCGCTGATCTCCGGATTCCTGCTGTTTTCGGTGAAGATTTTTCACGCTGTCTGGCTTTCCATCGAGAAATTCGAATTCCACCTCAGAAAGCTTGCGTTTCACGACCCCCTGACCGGCATCCTGAACCGTCGCGGTTTTTTCCACGGTATCGAGGAGCGGATCACCTATGCCCTCCCGGACGAGCTGTTTGCCTATCTGATGATCGACGTCGATCACTTCAAACGGATAAATGATCGTTTCGGACACGATGTCGGCGATCAGGCTCTTGTCGCCTTTGCGCACAATGTTCTGGCGGAGATCGGGAAAGAGGCGCTGTTCGGCCGAACCGGCGGCGAAGAGTTTGCGGTCTTCATCAAGGTCGGCGACGTTCAGGAGGCGATCAGCATTGCCGAGCGGATCAGGGCCCGGCAGGCAGCGACCCTTTATACCGGCACAATCCGCCCGACAGCGATGACCGTAAGCATCGGCATCGCATTTCAGAAAGGCCGTTTCACCGGTTTCGAAACATTGCTGTGGCAGTCGGACCGGGCGCTCTACGAGGCCAAGAACCAGGGCCGCAACTGCGTGGTCAGCTATAGTGCCGTGCCTTCGCCCGTGACGCCGGAAGGGGCGCTTGCCGCGCTCGGAAACGCAAGCTGACCATCCGGCCCCACCCCTTGTGGATAAATTGAAGAACCGGCGGACAGGGCCTGTGCACAATCCGTCGGTTCCGCATTACCTGTGTCCGGGTGATCGTCAGATCCTGGAAAAGGCCTGCTCAAGATCGGCAATGATATCAGCCACATCCTCGATACCCACCGAGAGACGCACCACATCCGGCCCGGCGCCGGCGGCAATCTGCTGTTCTGTCGTAAGCTGTGCATGGGTTGTGGATGCAGGGTGGATAACCAGTGATTTGGTATCGCCGATATTGGCCAGATGCGAGAACAGTTCGAGGCCTTCGACAAAGGTCTTGCCGGCCTCGTATCCACCCGTCAGGCCGAAGGTGAACACGGCCCCTGCCCCTTTTGGCGCATAGCGCTGCTGCAGGCTGTGGTTTTCGTCATCCTCAAGCCCCGGATAGCTGACCCAGGCAACCTTGTCGGACTGCTTCAGCCATTTCGCAACGGCAAGCGCATTGTCGCAATGGCGCTGCATGCGCAGCGGCAGTGTCTCGATCCCGGTGGAAAGCATGAAGGCGTTGAACGGCGAAATTGCCGGCCCGAGATCGCGCAGGCTCAGCACGCGCGCGCCCAGCGCGAACGCCATCGTTCCGAATGCCTCGTGAAGCACCAGCCCGTTATATTCGGCGCGCGGGGTGCTCAGCATCGGATAGCGGCCGGATTTCGACCAGTCGAAGGTGCCGCCGTCGACGAGAATGCCGCCCATGGAATTGCCATGACCGCCGAGAAACTTGGTGAGCGAATGAACCACGATATCGGCGCCGTGTTCGAAAGGCCGCACCAGATAGGGCGTCGCCATCGTGTTGTCGACGATCAGCGGCAGCCCGTGATCGTGCGCGACCCTGGCAATGGCGGCGATATCGACGAAGGTGCCGCCGGGATTTGCGAGGCTTTCGATATAAACGGCTTTGGTGTTCTCATCAATCTGCGCGGCGAAGCTCGCGATATCGCCGGAATCCGCCCAGCGCACCGACCATCCGAAATTCTCGAAAGCATGGCCGAACTGGTTGACCGAACCGCCGTAAAGGCGGCGGGCCGCGACGAAATTGTCGCCCGGCTGCATCAGCATGTGAAAAGTCAGCAATTGCGCGGCATGACCGGAGGCCACGGCAACGGCGGCCGATCCGCCCTCAAGGGCTGCCACCCGCTCTTCAAGAACCGCCGTCGTCGGGTTGGTGATCCGGGTATAGATATTGCCGAATTCCTGAAGCCCGAACAGGGCTGCGGCGTGATCGGAATCGTTAAACACGTAGGATGTCGTTTGGTAGATCGGTGTCGCGCGGGCATTGGTCGCGCTGTCGGGTGCCGCCCCTGCATGAATTGACAGTGTCGAAAAACCCGGTTCCCTGGTTTCCATAATGATTATCCTTCCCTGTTTATGGACCGGTCTTGTCGACTGACCGGCCCTGTTTTGATCAAGATCAATGTCGTCTTTTATACAAACGTCAAAATTGCCGTCGACCAAGAGGAGCAGCGCAATGGGCGTTTTGACCGACGACAATCACGCAGATGACCGTTATGCCGAATGGCGCAATGCCACCCATTCCGAAGGTGAAGAGTCCGCCGCCCTTGCCTTCCTCCAGCGCATCGCCGCGGAAGACATTGCCATGGCAGAGCCGCGCGACGCCAGCGAAATGAACGAGATGATGAAGGTTCTCAACATCGACCCGGTCGAGGCCGAGTTTCAGTATCGTCGTCTTTTTTACGGCATGCAGGCCAATTGCGCCGGGTGTCGGGCAAAACAGCGCTGCCGCGCGGATCTGGCATGCCAGAGGGCCGAGCGTCATTTCCGCGAATATTGCGAAAATTCCGAAATCCTCAGCGAGATGCGCGCCGATCCGGACATGCTGCGCTTTGAAGGCTGAGCGCCGTCATCCCGCCTGCATGAGACGCGGATATTCGATCGCCGGGCAGCGGTCCATCACCACTTTCAGCCCCATTGCCTCTGCCTTTCGCGCCGCGTCCTCATCGATAATGCCGAGCTGCATCCAGATCACCGCCGGCTTCGGCGCGAGCGCAAGCGCTTCGTCCACGACGCCGCCGACATATTCGGAGGCCCGAAAAATATCGACCATATCGATAGCGCCCGGTATTTCCGCAAGGCTGCCATAGACCGTCTGGCCGTGAATGCTTTTGCCGGCCAGTCCCGGATTGACCGGGACCACGTCATAGCCCCGTGCGAGCAGGAAGCCCATGACCCGATTGCTCGGCCGCTCGGGCTTGGGCGACGCCCCGACCAGGGCAATCCGCCGGACGGAGCCCAGGATTTCACGTATTTTTGCATCTGTTTCAGCAGGTTGCGTCATGGTGTTGCACATCTCCTTATGGTATTGACGAATACGAAGTCCATGGAGGAGCCCTCAGGGGCGTTGGGTAGACCATGAAGAAGCTCATACTCGCATCGGCCGTGCTCATGCTTGCAGCCGGCACAGCGGCAGCGCAAGAGCCGATCAATCGTTACGACATTCAGAACATGACCTGTAATCAGGTGCACGGCATCCTTGCCAGTCAAGGTGCGGCGATCCTGCGCTATCCCGCCCCCAGCGGCAGCGGGCGCACACTTTACGACCGCTATGTCAGCAGCCCGGCTGTCTGTTTCGCTCAGGGCGGACATGCCGTGCAGCGTGTGGTGCCGACCAGCGACACCAATGCCTGCCCGACACTGTCATGCAAACCCGGCCCGCCGGAATGCGACGACATGGCCCTTGGCCTGTTCTACTGTGACGACGACTGACGGAACAATCGCCGAATTTGCCAAATATCCGGCGTCAATCGGAAAATATTGTCACGCCCCGCGCCGCAGACTGCTTTCGCGTACCCGAAACGGTCTGTCGGGGCTTCCCCTCTTTTCAGCCTGTTGGTAAGCTTTTTTCTCGTCTCCGGCGTTCTTTTCAGAACTGCGTGATCTGTTCCTGCGCGGCGATGGAGCTTCGGAAACGGTTTCCGGCTGAAGCAGGCGCACTCTGCCGGACTGGCAAGTATCCCAGGCGCCAGATAACGAAAAGAGCATAATCATGGCAGAGAGTATCGCACATTACATCGCCCGCTATCTTGGTGAGGCAGGCGTCAAGCGGATCTGGGGGGTCACCGGCGATTCGCTGAACGGGCTCAGCGACAGCATCGGCCGCCTGAAGACGCTGGAATGGATGGGTACCCGCCATGAGGAAGCCGCAGCCTTCGCTGCCGGCGCGGAAGCCCATGTCACCGGCAAACTGGCGGTGTGCGCGGGGTCGTGCGGGCCCGGCAACCTGCATCTCATCAACGGTCTTTATGACTGCAACCGAAATCATGTGCCGGTTCTCGCAATCGCCGCCCACATCCCCTCCTCCGAAATCGGCAGCGGCTATTTTCAGGAAACCCATCCGCAGGAAATCTTCCGCGAGTGCAGCGTCTATTGCGAGCTGGTCTCCACACCGGACCAGATGCCCTATGTGCTGGAAGTCGCCATGCGCACGGCCATCGCCAAAAAAGGCGTCGCCGTGATCGTGCTGCCGGGCGACGTCGCCCTGAAGGAAATGCCCGGCGATACCGCGATCCGCTGGAATGCTCCGCGCCAGCCGGCCGTGGTGCCGCCCGAGGCGGAAATCGATGCTCTGGCCGAACTGCTCAACAATGGCAGCAACATCACGCTTTTGTGCGGTGCCGGCTGCGCCGGTGCGCGCGAGGACGTTTTGGCCCTTGCCGAGGCGCTGCAATCGCCCATGGTTCATGCCATGCGCGGCAAGGAATTTATCGAATATGACAACAGATTCGATGTCGGCATGACCGGCTTGATCGGTTTTTCCTCGGGCTATCACGCAATGGGGTCGGCCGATACGCTGCTGATTCTGGGCTCCGCCTTTCCCTATCGCGCTTTTTATCCCGCTGAGGCCAAGATCGCCCAGGTCGACACCCGTGCCGAAGCGCTCGGCGCCCACACCCAGGTCGATCTCGGCATTCTAGGCGATGTCGGCTCGACCATCCAGGCGCTCCTGCCCAAGCTGAAAAAGGGTCGCAGCAGCCGGTTTCTCGACAACGCCATCAAGCATTACAAAAAGGCGCGCGAAGGCCTTGATGCGCTGGCAACGGAAAAGAGCGCGAAGGAGCAAATTCATCCGCAATATGTCGCCCGACTGCTCAGCGAAAAGGCCAGTGAGGATGCCGTTTTCACCTGCGATGTCGGCACCCCGACAGTCTGGGCCGCACGTTATGTGGGCATGAACGGCAAACGCCGCCTGATCGGATCGTTCTCGCATGGCTCCATGGCCAATGCGCTGTCACAGGCCATCGGCGCACAGGCCATCGACCGCGACCGGCAGGTGATCGCCATGTGTGGCGATGGCGGCTTTTCGATGCTGATGGGCGACGTCCTTTCGGTCACCCAGCTCGACCTGCCGATCAAGATCGTGGTGTTCCACAACCGCACGCTTGGCTTCGTGGCGATGGAGATGAAGGCCGGCGGCTATATTTCCGATTCGACCGATCTCAGCAGCCCCGATTTTGCCCGCATCGCCGATGCGGCAGGCATGAAGGGTATTCATGTCGAAGACGCCAGCCAGCTGTCAGCCGCCCTCGACGAGGCGCTGGCCACGCCCGGTCCGGTGCTTGTGGATGTGATGACCGCCAAGCAGGAACTGGCCATGCCACCGCAGATCACCATGGAACAGGCCAAGGGCTTCAGCCTCTACATGATGCGGGCCATCCTGAATGGACGCGGCGATGAACTGGTGCAGTTGACCAAAACCAACCTGCGCTGAGACCACACCCGGGACAACGACGAAAAGGCCCGCTTCCCTGCGGGCCTCAGTTCGTCGATAAACCCGAAGACGTGCGGGTTGTTGCCTTCACCGGCCGTTCCCACAGGTGTCATGCTCGGACTTGATCCGAGCATCCATTCCAGTCAACCCTTTGATAAAAAAGAGTTTAAAATGAGCGTTTATCGTGTGGCCCTGGATCCTCGGGTCAAGCCCGAGGATGACACGGAGTGAGGGGCAGCTTTGTCAACAAACCGAGGGCCGCTTGCTGTGCGCTTCCAGAAAGAGACTTTGCGCGCAAGAACTTGGCTCTTGCCGGCTTCCGGCTCAAGGCCGGAATGACGGCGGGGGGATAGGCAAAGCTGTGATTGTCTACAGGGTTTGACGAAAATTCCGTCTCCGGCTCTTCGGTCAGGCCCTGCTGGCGCTCCAGAGCCCACCGGCCGTGACGAGAATCGGCAATGCCAGATAGCCGCCGAGAATGATGAGCAATCCCTCCGCACCGCTGGCGTGAAGATAGTCCGCCCCGCAGGGAGATCCGTGGAAAACAGCGCCCAGCCAGGCATTCCGCGTCAGGGCGAGCAGAATCAGCGATAAAGCCGCCGCGAAAATACCGGCACTTCGGTTTGCCGTGCGTTTGAACGATGCCCACAGGATGAAACAGATCGCAATGAACAAAAGCGGCGCCGACAGAATGCTGCCTGTGATGAATGTCCCATCCGCGCCCTGCGTACACGTACCGGTGAACCCCAGAAGCTGAAGCGGCATGGCGGTGATGATCATGGCGGCGGCGGCCCACATCCACCGGCCCACACAGGCCAGTATCACCGACGCGACAAGCGGCAGGCACACGGCCCCGACGATAATGACGAACGGATTCATGACGCCCCCGTCACGTGTTGATGATCCTGCGCGAAAACACGATCAATCGATAAAACCATGACCGTATTGCGTAGCTTTTCGACCGGATATTAATCCTCGTGATCGCGCGTTGGAAATTCCGGCCTGCGGAATGTCGAGGAGATCATGGTGAGCCCTGCCCCGATCGCGCCAACGGTGAAGATCACCTGCAGCCCGGCGCTTGTGGTGGCGGCCAGCATCATGTCGGATTTTTCGAGCGGCTGGACGGTGATTTCCAGGAGGCCGATGATCCAGTGGGCCGCCGCACTGCCCGGCACCATGGGAATGCAACCGGCAACCGCGATGGCATTGCCCACGCGCCGGACCGGAAACGGTGTGTTGTAGGAAAGCTCGACCACCAGCGCCACGGCAACGGCAGCGGCAAAGGATGCCGCCTCAAGCGGCCAGCCGTGCAGCATGCACAAAGTCCGCACCGCCAGCGCCAGCGCGCCGGCCAGCGCGGCCCAGCCGAGATTGCGATAGCCGAAATTGAACAACACCCCGAAGCCTGCCGCAGCAACGGCGCCGAAAAAGGCATGATGGGCAATGTTGGGCGCGGATTTCGGCGCATCCTGCAATCCGCCGCCAAGCACGATATGGGCCGCACCGACCCCCAGCGTAATGAACACGAGAATCATCGCGACAGTCACGAAGCGCGCGCTGCCGAGCGTTGGAAATCCTTCCATGATATCGGTCTGGGCATTCATCGACGGCACCCCCGGAACCAGCATCAGCACCGCAGCACTCATCGAGGTATCGATCATGGTGCTGCCCATGGCCATCGCCCCGAGACCGGAAAGCACGGCAGCGGCAAACGCCACCGTGGCCGTGACGACGAAGGCATTATAATGGCGCTCAAGCAGAACGAGCCGGATATACTGGCCGACCATGCTGGCGATCAGCGTTGTCACAAAAGCCGGCGCATCCGCGCCCAGAAGCCGGCCGAACGCCGCGCAGGCAAGCCCGGCGGCAAACACATTGAGCGCCTTGTGATGCTTCAGCGTGTCGCGCTGGGCCTTTGAAAGCTTGTCCTCTACCGCCTGCGGGGTCATGCCCCCTCTGCCGACCTCGGCGCAGATCTCGCGGACGCGGTGATTGATCCGCATGTTCACACCATGATGCCCGACCCCGGCCATATGGGTCGAGGTGCACACGCCATCGCCCACCGTGGTCGCAATCGAGGCGAAACCGACGCGAATGTCGACGCTTGTGACGCCAAGCCCCAGCGCAACCTTGCGAACCCCTTCGCGAACGACGGCCGACTTCGCACCGGTTTCCATGAGGATACGTCCCGCCTCCAGCGCTATCAGCGCTGTCTTTTCCAGCGCCCTTTGCCGCAGGAGCAGTTCGGCCACGGTATCTTCATGCGGTCCCTCTGCATGCCGGGCCGGGGTGCCTGTTTCAGTCATTGCATCTCCTGTTGCAAAGGCGGATCTGTAAGCGACGTTCGGAATGGCCGCCGGCATAGCGCTCGGCCAGCGGCGAAATTAGACAGCGGCTGCGCATGCGCCTTGCGCTATGTCAAGCAGGCGATGCGAAGCCTTTGCCTATCGTATCCAAAGCGCGGCTGCGGGGAAATGGGGGACAGTCGGGAAAGGCAAAAAACCAGAAACGTCAAATACTGCGTCAAGTCGATTTTGTTTATGACAGTTTTATGACTGTTGTGTGACACTTTTTTTAAAGAAAATGCAGGATATCCACGCGAATATGAATTTTTTACAACATGCTATGCTTGGAATTATTTCGTTGTTATAGGACTTCCGTTTTCAACCAAACCTCAAAAGGGCTATCTGATGAAAATCGGAAATTTCTCCAAGGGCGCTAAGGTCGCAGCCGTTGCAACCGCCATGCTGGTGTCCGGCACTGTCGCACAGGCTCAGGACGTTCAGCTGACGGGCTCCGGCGCCTCTTTCCCCTTCCCGCTCTACTCGGCCTGGTTTAAGGATTTTGGCCAGAAGACCGGTATTGAAGTCAACTACCAGTCGAAGGGTTCCGGCGCCGGTATCGAAGACTTCACCAATGGCGTTGTCGACTTTGCTGCTTCCGATGCGGCCATGGACGATGAGGAAATCGCCAAGATCGACGGCGGCGTCGTGCTTCTGCCGATGACGGCCGGCGAAGTTGTTCTCGCCTTCAACCTTGATGGCGTTTCCGACCTGAAGCTGCCGCGCGATGTTTACCCGAAGATCTTCCTCGGTGAAGTCACCAAGTGGAACGATCCGGCCATCGCTGCCGCCAATGACGGCGTCGACCTGCCCGACGAAGACATCACGGTTGTTGTTCGCGCCGATTCTTCGGGCACGAGCTTCAACTTTACCAATCATCTGGCCGCCATCAGCTCCGATTTCGAAAGCACTGTCGGCGCCGGCAAGACCGTTCCGTGGCCGAAGGCTTCGAACTTCATCGCCGCTCCGGGCAACCAGGGCATCACCGCCACGATCAAGCAGACGCCCGGCGCGATCGGCTACATCGAATACGGCTATGCCAAGCAGACCAACACGCCTTACGCCATGCTTGAAAACCAGGCCGGCAACTACGTAAGCGCTGGCGCCGATGCCGGTAAGGCCGCTCTGGCTTCCGCCGAATTCGACGATCATAACCGCGCTTTCATCACCGACCCCAAGGGTGAACAGGCTTACCCGATTTCGACGTTCACCTGGCTGCTCTTCTACAAGGAAGGTCAGGACGCCGATACCGTTGCTGCCCTGAAGAAGATGGTCGACTACGGCCTGACCACCGGTCAGGAAATGTCCGACAAGCTCGGCTACATCCCGCTTCCGGAAAACGTCATCGAACTTGATCGCAAGTCGATGGAAGAAATCAAGTAATCGAGACAGCACGCTGTCTTGTGCCGGGGCGTATTGTCATGCGCCCCGGCTTTCTCAGTTCAGGATCCGTTTGCGCTTGCGTCAACGACAAGATCACCGGGATAGCCCCGATCTTCGCCAGTAGGAGCCCGCTTGATGGCCGACAACACGAAAAACACATTGCCTGAAGATGGCAGTGTTTCGAGACCGCCGACCGCTTTCGAATACGGTTACGACAAATCCTTTCGTATCCTGACGCTGGCCGCCGGCGTTCTGACCATCCTGCTTCTGGTCTATATCTTCTGGAAGCTCGGCGCACAGGCTGCCCCCGCCATGCGCGAATACGGGCTGGGCTTTCTGACGACCGTGGTCTGGAACCCCAATACCAATGAATACGGTATCCTCGCCGAAATCTGGGGGACGCTTTATTCCTCGCTTCTGGCCCTGCTTTTCGGCGGCGTCCTCGGCATTGCGGTTGCGATCTTTCTGACACAGGGTTTTCTGAACGCGCGCCTGGCCTGGGTCTTCCGGCTGATCGTCGAGATGCTTGCCGCCATCCCTTCGGTGGTTTACGGCCTCTGGGGCATCTACGTTCTGATCCCGGCGATCCGCCCGGTCGCCAACTGGCTGCACGATACCCTGTCCTTCATCCCGTTCTTTTCGACCAAGCTTGCCGGCCCCGGCATGTTTCCGGCCATGATCGTGCTGTCGATCATGATCCTGCCGACCGTTGCGGCAATCTCCCAGGATGCCTTCAAGGCTATTCCGATGAAGATCCAGGAAGCGGCCTACGGTATGGGCACGACCAAGTGGGAAGCGATCCGCAAGGTGATCATCCCGACTGCGTCCGGCGGCATTTTCGCCTCGCTGGTTCTCGGTTTCGGCCGGGCGCTGGGTGAAACCATGGCGCTGGCAATGCTGATCGGCAACGCCCAGCACGTCACGCTGTCGCTGTTTTCGCCGGCCACCACGCTGGCCTCGCTGCTCGCCTCCACCTTCCCGGAAGCCGGCGCCAACCAGATCGGCCCGCTGATGTACGCCGCCGTCGTTCTTCTGGTGATCACCATGGCCGTCAATATCATCGGCACGATCATCATGAATTATACCTCCCGCCAGACCGTCACCTGAGGATGATCAGATCATGAGCACGACGGACCAGACAACGATGAACCCCGAAGTGGTCGCCCTCGGCGATCCCAATCTCAGCTTTTCCTTCGGCGAACGCCGCACGCTGATGAACTTCATCCAGACCGTAATCCTGTGGGTGCTGGCCGGCATCGCCGCCATCCCGCTGATCTCGGTCCTGTGGATGCTGATCAGCCGTGGCGGTTTGCGGCTCTCGGCGGCAATCTTCACCGAGCTTCCGCCCGCCCCCTTCGAACAGGGCGGCGGCATCGGCAACGCCATCGTCGGCACGCTGGTCATGGTTGCGATTGCATCGCTGATCTCGATCCCGGTCGGCGTTCTCGGCGGCCTTTATACCGGTCTTATCAACCCCGACGGCAGGATATCCGCGCTGATCCGTTTCGTCGGCAAGGTCCTGACCGGTTTTCCCTCGATCCTCTCCGGTGTCTTCGTCTATGCCTGGCTGGTGGTCGTGATGAAGACCTATTCGGCGATTGCCGGCGGTGTTTCGCTGTCGATCCTGATGCTGCCGACCGTACTTCTGACGGCCGAACAGGCCTTCCGGATGGTGCCCCAGCGGATGAAGGATGCCGCCTACGGAATGGGCTGCAATTCAACACAGGTTGCGACCAAAATTGTTTTGCCGACCGCCCTTCCAGGTGTTATGACCGGTGTAATGCTTGCAGTGGCGGGCGCGTCCGGTGAATCGGCCCCGCTGCTGTTTACGGCGCTTTTTTCGAATTACTGGATCGGGAGCTTTACCGAGCCGACAGCATCATTGTCGATTTTGATCTATAACTTCTCGGCAATGCCCTATGAAAACCAGATTGAACTTGCATGGACAGCCTCTCTTGTTCTGGTTCTGATCGTGCTTGTCTTCAACATTCTCAGTCGCTCGTTCGGCACTCGCCGCGTGTAGGAGAAAAAGGTCGATTATCATGTCTACGGAAATGGAAATGAACAAGATTGAGGCCGCGGCCGCACAGCAGCACGGCAATGTTGCCATCGGCGCGAACATCGACAAGATCTACTACGGCGATTTCCTGGCCGTGCGCGACGCCGCCGTCGATATCGAAAAAGGCAAGATCACGGGCTTCATCGGCCCGTCGGGCTGTGGCAAGTCGACGGTGCTGCGTTCGCTCAACCGCATGAACGACCTGATCCCGATCTTCCGCCTTGAAGGGCATGTGCATTTCCTGGGCCAGGACGTCTACGGCAAGAATGTCGACCCGGTGGTCGTGCGCCGCCATATCGGCATGGTGTTCCAGCAGCCGAACCCGTTTTCGATGAGCATCTTTGAAAACGTTGCCTTCGGCCTGCGCCTCAACGGCTTCAAGGGCGACATTTCCGGCCGCGTCGAAAAGGCGCTGCGCCGCGCGGCGCTCTGGAACGAGGTCAAGGACAAACTGAAGCAGAATGGCCTGTCGCTTTCCGGCGGCCAGCAGCAGCGCCTGTGCATCGCTCGCGCGATTGCCACCGAGCCGACCGTTCTGTTGATGGACGAGCCCTGCTCCGCGCTTGACCCGATCGCCACGCGCCAGATCGAGGAACTGATGCTGGAGCTGAAGAAGGACTACACGGTCGCGATCGTGACCCACAACATGCAGCAGGCAATCCGCGTTGCCGACAAGACGGCGTTCTTCTCCGTCGACATGTCGCAGGGCGGCCGCACCGGTTTCCTCGTCGAAGTCGGCGACACCAAGCAGATTTTCGAAAACCCGAAGGAAAACCTTACGAAGGAATATCTTTCGGGCGAGTTCAGCTAAGGCTGAAACGAACCATCGCAGCGTTTTCGGGCGGCTTTTCCCAAAAGCCGCCCTTTTGGTATAATGCGCCAACCGCGCCAGCTCTGGGACGCAACAGAAAGAGTTTGATGTTCAGACACAGCCTCGACCTTGAGAAGATCGAAGCCAAACTGCGTGACACACAGCGCCAGTTCGAACGCATCAACATGCTCCTGACGATGCGTCGCGAAAGCATGCCCGATTCCATCATCGAACACATGATGGAAGGATATGCCTATGTCGACCGTCTCCTGAATGACGGAACCGATATTCTCAAACTCGGCGAATTTCACCACCTGCTCGAGCTTAATCATATCGTCCTGTGCGGTTCGTCAGCAAAAAGCAGAGCAGAATTCCGGCATCACATCGAGCGCACCGAATCGCATTTCTACGACCGCCATAACGGCGATATCGGCGGACTGGTCGACTGGTATCAGCGCCATACGGGCAAGGGTGTGCGCAAACGGGCTGCCGGCATTTACGTACGGGCGCTGAGCCGCCCGCAGCTTTTCATCGAGGGCAATCACCGGACCGGCGCGCTGGTCATGAGCTATATTCTCGGGCGTGAGGGCAAGCCGCCCTTTGTTCTTACCCCTGAAAATGCCGAGGCCTATTTCAACCCGTCCAGCCTGGTTCGTGACGCGCACAAATATTCGATCGACGAATTGATCAAGATACCGAAGCTTACGCGCTATTTCGCCCGCTTTCTGAAGGAGACAGAAGACGAGAGCCTTGTCGTGAAGACGGCCGAACTGGAAAAGACCTGACCAGTCAGGCGACTTCCACAACCATGCGTCCGCGAATACGTCCCGCCAGAATGGCCTCGGCAGCTTCCGGCAGATCCGCAAGCCCCACCTCGCCTTCCGTCGCCAGATCGATCTGTTCAGGCGTCAGCTGCGCCTGCAGCAGGCGCCACGCCGCTTCGCGGCGCTTGAGCGGCGCCATCACCGAATCGACCCCGATCAGCGCAACCGATCTGAGAATATGCGGTATCACCGTTGCCGGCAGATCCGCGCCGCCAGCAAGACCGCAGGCCGTCACCGCGCCGCCATACACCGTTTGCGCCAACACATTGGCCAGTGTCGTAGAGCCGACGCTGTCGACCGCACCGCTCCAGCGTTCGGCCTGGATCGGCTTGCCGGCCTCTGAAAGCTCCTGACGGTCGATGAAATTGCTGGCGCCGAGCTGACGCAGATAGGCATGGGTTTCCGGCCTGCCGGTCGAGGCTGTAACGCTGAACCCCAGCGAAGAAAGCAAGGCCACGGCATAAGAGCCGACGCCCCCGGCCGCTCCCGTCACCAGCACGCTGCCCTCGTCAACGGAAACCGCTCCCCAGGCAAGCAACTGGTTGACGCAAAGGGCGGCCGTATAACCGGCCGTGCCGATTGCCATCGCCTGTTTCTGGGTGAACTGCTCCGGCTGCGGCATCAGCCATTTCGGCTCGACTCGCTGAAACGCGCTATAGGCGCCCCACGCGGTCTCCGACATGCCATGACCGTTGGCGATCACCTTGTCGCCGGGCTTGAAGGCCTCGGCATCCGACTCGATCACCGTACCGGCAATGTCGATGCCCGGCACCATCGGAAAGCGCCGTGCAATACGGCCCTTTCCGGTGACGGCCAACCCGTCCTTGTAGTTGAGGCTGGAATAGTCGACCCGCACGAGAACAGGCAGGTCCGGCAGGTCGGATCGACTGAGTTCCATCAGCTCTGCCTTCGCATTGTCCTTGTCGCGGATCAGCAAAGCGGGAAAGGTCTCACTCATCATGCACTCCCTGTGTTGGCCGCGAGGATAACGCTGTGAAGGCGCCGAACGCAATGCGGGTTGTCAATCCGCCATCGCCACCCGGGCAACGGCCACCTGCGCGGCAAGCGCGGCATTGTTTTTCACCAGCGCGATATTGGCCTCAAGGCTTTTGCCACCCGAAAGCTCGTTGATACGCGCCAGCAGGAAGGGCGTCAGCTCCTTGCGGGTAATCGCCTTCTCCTCCGCTTCACGCAGCGCATCGGCAATGGTGCCGTCGATGAATTCGTGGGTCAGCGCATCGGCTTCGGGAACAGGATTGGCAACAAGAATACCGGTTCCGGTGCCAAGTGCATCATGCAGCAGCATGGCACTGGCGATATCCTCGGCGCGGTCCATGCGATGATCGGCCGCATACCCGCTGGAGCGCGTGAAGAACGCCGGAAAGTCATCGCTGCGATAAGCCATGACCGGCACCCGCTGGGTTTCGAGATATTCAAGCGTCTTGGGAATATCGAGGATCGACTTCACCCCGGCACAGACAACCGTTACTGCGGTATGGCCCAGTTCCGTCAGGTCGGCGGAAATATCGAAGGTCTGCTCAGCGCCGCGATGCACGCCGCCGACACCGCCGGTGGCGAAGATCGGAATGCCGGCAAGGGCGGCAATCTTCATCGTGGCCGAAACGGTCGTGCCGGCCGTCTGTCCCTTGACCATGGCGACGGCGAGATCTCGGCCCGACGCCTTGACCACACCATCTTCGACCTTTGCCAGGCGCTCGATGACGTCTGCGTCCAGACCGGCATGCAGCTTGCCGTCAATGACGGCAATGGTGGCAGGCACCGCACCGTTTTCACGCACCACCGCCTCGACCGCCAGCGCGGTTTCAAGGTTTGCCGGATAGGGCATGCCGTGGGTGATGATGGTGGATTCCAGCGCAACAACCGGTTTTCCGCCGGCAAGAGCGGTTTCGACTTCGCCGCTTTTGATGATTTCAATTTCTGACAAGATGATCTCCATTGGTAACGGATGGGCCGAGCCTGTGCAGACAGGCCTCGACGAAATCGGTGGACAGTTCCGGATGGACGCTGGCCGGCGTTTCGGTCGTCAGCGAGCCGATCAGCGCGCCCTTGCGCACCGCCTCGACAAGCGTGTCGTTCCGGGAATAGAAATTGAGCGTTCCGGCAATCATCGCATCGCCGGCGCCGGTCATGTCGACGGGGTTGGCCTCGACAACCGGGACATGACTGACAGCATCCTTGGTGTGAACCACGACGCCGAGCGTGCCGCAGGACAGAACAACGGCGGCAGCGCCTGCTTCATGCAACGCATTCGCCGCATCCATCATTCCCTTGATATCCCGTGTAAAAATACAGTTTTTCCAGGCGCAGGCTTCATCGAAATTCATGAACAGCAGGTCGATCCCCTTTAACTCACGGGGCAAGCGGGCGACCTTGGGTGTGGAAACCGCATCGACCGCCAGCGAAAACCGGCTGCGCGGCCGCTTTTCGATCAGCGCCGCCAGCGTTGCCGCCGGCAGGTTGCAATCGGCAAACACCAGACTGGCGGATGCAACGGCAGGCCATACGCTATCCATCATTTCCGGCGTCAGCGCGTCGAAAATCGCCATGTCGGCGATGCCATAGGCAAGATCGCCGCCCGGCTCCAGAATAGCCGCATATTCGGCCGTGCGTTGATCGGGGAGCGACAACACATGAGCGGTATCGACGCCGCGTTCGCGCAAATGCCGCAGCAGGTCACGCCCGCTTTCGTCCGTGCCGACAGCGGACACGAACCCGGTCGAAGCGCCGAGAAGCGCCAGATTTTCCGCAACATTGCGGGCAACGCCGCCAAAGCTGCGCGTACCCTCGACAGGGTTCGAGGTGCCCGCAATCAGCGGTGCCCGCGCGTGATATTTGCGGTCGATCACCGCGCCGCCGATCGCCACGATCCGCCCTTCCTGCGGCAGCACATAACCACGCCCCAGTATATGGCCCCGCTCGGTCAGCCGCATGACATGGGCGGCCACGGCCGGGCGCGAAATGCCAAGCCGGTGCGCCATTTCCTGCTGTCCGGCAAAGGGGTCTTCGCGGATCAGACGCAAAAGCGATAGTTCAATCTGGCTGAGTTCCGGCATTGTCACGGCCCTTCACGGCTGAATTTCCGATCCTTTGTAACATATGTTATTTTAAAAACAATTGTTACATTGCTACTTTTGATGGTTTCGACTGCAACGCCACGGCGTCAGGTGGCGGGCGCATGTTCCCAAACTGCGGCAAATTGATGAATTGCGGTCCCGGGCTTTGCGCGTCCCAATCTCCGGTGGTCGGAAAAATCGACCGTTTTTTACCAAAGTTTAGCGCGTGAACGCCTTTTTTCACCGGCATCGCAATGCTATAGCCCTCGTGGCTTATTGAAACATCGGGGGGCAACCGTGCGCCCCGCTAGACGAGGATGGATAATGACGAAGATCAAGGTGGCAAACCCGGTTGTCGATCTCGACGGCGATGAAATGACACGCATCATCTGGCAGTTCATCAAGGAAAAACTGATTTTCCCGTATCTCGATCTGCCGATCGAATATTACGACCTTTCGGTCCAGAACCGCGACGCCACCGACGATCAGGTTACCGTTGACGCCGCCAACGCCATCAAGAAGCACGGCGTCGGCATCAAATGCGCAACCATCACGCCGGATGAAGCCCGCGTCGAGGAATTCGGCCTGAAGAAGATGTGGCGTTCGCCCAACGGCACGATCCGCAACATTCTCGGCGGCGTCATCTTCCGCGAGCCGATCATCATGCAGAACGTGCCGCGCCTGGTTCCCGGCTGGACCCAGCCGATCATCGTCGGCCGTCACGCCTTCGGCGACCAGTATCGCGCGACCGATTTCAAGTTCCCCGGCAAGGGCAAGCTGTCGATCAAGTTCGTCGGCGATGACGGCCAGGAGATCGAACACGAAGTCTACGACGCCCCCTCCTCCGGCGTTGCCATGGCGATGTACAACCTTGATGATTCGATCCGCGATTTCGCCCGCGCTTCGTTCAACTATTCGCTTCAGCGCGGCGTTCCCTGCTATCTGTCGACCAAGAACACCATCCTGAAAGCCTATGACGGCCGCTTCAAGGATCTGTTCCAGGAAGTCTTCGACGCCGAGTTCAAGGATCAGTTCGAAGCCAAGAAGATCTGGTACGAACACCGCCTGATCGACGACATGGTCGCTTCCGCCCTGAAATGGTCCGGCGGTTATGTCTGGGCCTGCAAGAACTATGACGGCGACGTCCAGTCCGACATCGTTGCCCAGGGCTTCGGCTCGCTCGGCCTGATGACCTCGGTTCTGATGACGCCGGATGGTCAAACGGTTGAAGCCGAAGCCGCCCACGGCACGGTGACCCGTCACTATCGCCAGCATCAGAAAGGTCAGGAAACCTCGACCAACTCGATCGCCTCGATCTTCGCATGGACGCGCGGCCTTGCCCATCGCGGCAAGCTCGACGGCAATGAAGAGCTGACCGAATTTGCTCTCACGCTTGAAAAGGTCTGCATCGACACCGTCGAAAGCGGCCACATGACCAAGGACCTGGCGCTGCTGATCGGCCCCGACCAGCCCTGGCTGTCGACCACCGCCTTCCTCGACAAGATCGACGAAAACCTGCAGAAGGCCATGGCCGCCTGAGGCAGACACAGTTCGACACCGAAGAACCCGGCCTTCGCGCCGGGTTTTTTGTTGTCTTGACAGTCGTTTACATATCGGATTAATCCGGTATACATTACGAACAAAACAAGAACATGAAGACACGCATTGAGCCTGGTTCAGTTTTATACCAACCCGATGTCACGCGGGCGCATCGTGCGCTGGATGCTGGAAGAAACGGGTATCGAATACGAGACGCATATCCTGACCTATAACGGCACGATGAAGGATGCGGCCTATCTCGCCATCAACCCGATGGGAAAGGTTCCCGCCATCGTCCATGACGGCCATGTTGTCACGGAATGCGCGGCGATCTGCGCCTATCTGGCCGACGCCTTTCCGCAAGCCGGTCTTGCACCGCCGCCGCACCAGCGCGCCGATTATTACCGCTGGCTGTTTTTCGGCGCCGGGCCGCTGGAGACTGCCCTTTCCAACAAGGCGCTCGGCTTCGTTCCGCCGCCGGAAAAGGAGCGCGTGGTTGGATATGGCAATCTCGAGAATGTCCTGAACACACTCGATCTCAGGCTGCGTGAAAGTCCCTATATTGCCGGCGACAGCTTTACCGCCGCCGATGTCTATGTCGGGGCACAGATTGTTTGGGGGATCCAGTTTGGCACGCTCGGCGACAACAGGCCGTCATTTCAGGCCTATGCAGACCGGATCAAAGACCGCCCGGCAGCCGCACGCGCCAACCGACTGGACGAAGAAGCCGCTGCCTGAAATCACAGCCAGCGACCCTGAAACCCGCTGGCAATATGCGCAGTGGAGATGACGCCCGATCAGACAGTCACCCTGTTGGGGCGTCCTTCGGATTTTTTGGTCCCGGCACGTTATCTTGACGACCGGCGGCGCGCGCGGAACATCGACGTCGTGTAAATGGCAAGGGCCGTCCAAATCAGCATGAAAGCGATCAGTTTTGACGGCTCCAGCGGCTCGTGAAACACAAACACGGCGATCAGGAAAATCAGGCTCGGCGCGACATACTGCATGATGCCGATGGTCGACAGTTTCAGCAGTTTGGCGGCGTTTGCATAGATCATCAGCGGAATGGCGGTGACCGCCCCGCAGCCGACCAGCAGAAACGTCGTCATCGGCGTCTCCAGGAAATGGCCATTGCCGCTGATTTCCAGCCAGACGATGTAGACCGCCGCCGGCAGGCTCATGATCAGCGCTTCCAGCGTGAAACCCGGATTGCCGCCAATGGGCACGATCTTGTGCAGGAAGGCATACATGCCGAAGGAAAACGGCAGCAACAGCGCCACCACGGGCAGGCTTCCGACCTCGACCGCCAGAATGGTCACGGCAACGACCGCCAGCGCGATTGCCACAAGCTGGGGCCGCGAAAGCCGTTCCCGCAGGATCACCGCCGCCAGCGCGACCGAAAACAGCGGATTGATGAAATAGCCAAGAGCGGCATCGACCGTATGGTCATTGCTGACGGCCCAGATATAAGTGCCCCAGTTGACGCAGATGAAGACGCTGCTGAGCCCGACAATCGTCAGAACCTTCGGTTTCCGGCACGCCGCGCGGATTTCCCCACCCTGCCGCGCCAGCCCGACAATCGCGCCGGCAAAGGGCACGGACCAGATGATGCGGTGGGCCAGCACCTCCATCGGCGGCAGGTCGGCGACCAGTTTCAGATAGAGCGGCAGAAAGCCCCACATCAAAAACACCGTCAGCGCCAGCAAAAAGCCCTTGGCCGTATCGCCGTCGGCGACAGTTGCTGCCGGTGGCGTCACGGTTGTATCAATCTCATCGGCCGACATGGCATTGTCCTATCTGGTTACCAGATGCCAATACCGGCAGATGACGGCGCACGCCACCCGGTTTCGGTGAAGCATGCATCAATTCTGGTAATGTCGCGCCACCGCATGCAGGACGGATCCGGTCATTCCGCGGCGACGCGGCCTGCAAGCCTGCGGTTCTTCATCAGTTTGAAGATGATGGAATCCATCAGCGCCTGGAACGAGGCATCGATAATGTTTTCCGACACGCCCACAGTCCACCAGCGCACGCCGTCATCATCGATACTCTCGATCAGAACACGCGTGATCGCCTCCGTGCCGCCGTTGAGGATACGCACCTTGTAGTCGGCCAGCTTCAGATCGGCGATTTCGGACTGGAACTTGCCGAGGTCCTTGCGAAAAGCCTTGTCGAGCGCGTTGACGGGGCCATCGCCTTCCGACACGGACATCACCGGCCGGCCGTCGATTTCAAGCTTCACCACCGCTTCCGATACGGTCTTGATCCGGCCATGGCTGTCATAGCGGCGCTCGACCATCACCCGAAAACTGTCGACATGAAAGAAATGCGGAACCGACCCCAGCTCCCGCAGCGCCAGAAGCTCGAAACTGGCATCGGCCCCCTCATAGGCATAGCCCATGGATTCGCGTTCCTTGACGATGGCGATCAGCTTGTCGAGACGCGGATCATCCTTGGCGACGGTGATGCCGCGACGGTTCAGCTCGTTGATGAAGTTGGATTTTCCGCCCTGATCGGAGACCATCACCTTGCGCGTGTTGCCGACCTTTTCCGGGGCCACATGCTCATAGGTGCGCGGGTCCTTCAAAAGTGCGGATGCATGGATACCGGCCTTGGTGGCAAAGGCCGAGGCGCCGACGTAGGGCAGCTGCGGATCGGGCGCACGGTTCAGCAACTCGTCAAAGCCATGGGACAGCGCGCTCAGTTCCGCAAGGCGGGCTTCATCGAGGCCAAGCGCATAGCGTTCGCTGTAGCGTTCCTTGAGCGCAAGCGTGGCGGCCAGCGTGATGATATTGGCATTGCCGCAGCGCTCTCCGATGCCGTTCAGCGTGCCCTGAACCTGCCGGACCCCGGCGCGCACAGCGGCAAGCGAATTGGCGACCGCCTGTCCGGTATCGTTGTGCGCATGGATGCCGAGACATGCCCCCGGAATGCCCGCGGCGATCACATCGGCGATGATTTCGGCGACCTCGTCCGGCTGCGTTCCGCCATTGGTGTCGCACAGCACCACCCAGCGCGCGCCGGCATCATAAGCGGCTTTGGCACAGGCCAGCGCATAGTCCCGGTTGGCCTTGTAGCCGTCGAAGAAATGTTCGCAGTCAACCATCGCCTCCTTGCCGGACGCGGCAACGGCGGCAACGCTTTCCGATATGCAGGTAAGGTTTTCTTCGTTCGAAATGCCAAGCGCCACGGAAACATGATAATCCCAGCTCTTGGCGACCAGACAGACCGCGTCGCTTTGAGAGCCGATCAGCGCGGCAAGGCCCGGATCATTGGAGGCCGAAACACCTGCGCGCTTGGTCATGCCGAAAGCGGTCATCCTTGCGCTTTCGGTCCGTTTTTCGGCGAAAAAAGCATTATCCGTCGGGTTGGCGCCCGGATATCCCCCTTCGACATAATCGATACCGGCCTGATCCAGCAGGTTGGCAATGGCGATCTTGTCCTCGACCGAAAAGTCGATGCCCGGCGTCTGCTGGCCGTCGCGCAACGTGGTGTCAAACAGATAGATGCGCTCGCACTTTTCCATATCCTGGGTCTCCATCCCTGAAATCGGCCGTATTCAGCCTTGTTATCCGGCGTCAGCCTCATCATCGGGCGGCCATTTTTCGGTATCGTGGTCGGGGTGCTGAAAGGAAACGATGTCGGTTTCCTCAAGGGCCTGCTTGCGTGCCGGCTTTTCGAAAAGATGGTCGATCCAGGGCAAGCGGCTTTCATGGTTGACCTGAACCCGCGGCTCGAAATGCTCCGGTTCATCAAACGCGCCGATGGCAAGTTCGATGCCGTTCGGGTGCTGATAGGTCAGCGGCGTGCCGCAGTGCTCGCAGAAGCCACGCAGGATCTTTGCCGACGACCTGAAAAGCTTCGGCTTGCCGCGCGTCCATGTCAGATGCGCGATATCGGCGGATACCAGCGGCCCGAAGAAACTGCCGAACGCCTTCTGGCACATACGGCAATGGCAGATTGACGGACGTCCGAGGTGGCCGGCGCGAAACCGCACCGCGCCGCACTGGCATCCGCCGGAAAATGTGTCAGCCGTCATAAACAAACCTCCCATATTGCATGGAATGCAGATTGCGGAGCGCAGGGAAAACGGGATTTACCGAACCGCCGGCCTTCCCGTCTTCTTCGCCTTTTTCCGTCTGCCTCCGGCTCGGAATGGTTCTGCCACTGTCGGGCCTCGGCTTTCCGGACTTCAGGTCTTTCAAAAACCGCCCATCCCATCCACCAGCGTCATGCTCGGGCTTGACCCGCGCATCCACGCCCCGCTCCGCATGGCCGGCGCGGGCGATGGACCTCAGCCGTTGCGATACGGGGCGCAAGACCTGCTCACTCCTGTCGCGCCAGACGGGATTGGATCCTCGGGTCAAGCCCGAGGATGACGCCGTAGGAAGCGGCAGCGTGATCAGATTCCGGCAAAGAGAGGAGAAAGCGCTCAACGCTTGACCTCCCAGGTGGTTTCCCGTTCGCCGGTTTCCTTGTTTTTTGAATCCTTTAGCTGAATTCCCTGAGATGCCAGCTCATCGCGAATACGGTCCGCTTCGGCCCAGTTTTTCTCACGGATGAAATCGAGGCGATCCTTGAGCTTTTTCTCGATTTCTTCGCGAAGAGCATCCTCGACAAGAAAGTTAGCAACGTCTTGCGAAGCATATTCAATTTCGTCGAACCCAAGTAGCTGAAGACCGAGCTTAAAGCTTACTGCTGCTTGACCGTCCCCCTTCTTCGCCTCTTTGAATAGCCCCTGCATCTTGGAAATAAATTGCGGAGTGTTTAGGTCGTCCAGGAGTGGGTGTTGGGGTTCAAGTGAGTATCCAGATGTGTTTACTCCGAGTGAAATTGATGCCCAGCGACGGTAAATATTTTCGGCCTCCTCCAACCGCTTCACGGAAAAGTCGATCGGTTCGCGATAGTGCGTCATCAGCATCGCCAGACGCAGCACTTCGCCCGGCCATTTGCGGCCACCGAAATTTTCCGTTTCCAGCAGTTCGTGGATGGTGAAAAAGTTGCCTTCCGACTTGGCCATCTTGCGGCCTTCGACCTGGACGAAGCCGTTATGCATCCAGACATTGGCCATCACGTGGTTGCCGTGGGCCGAGCAGGACTGGGCGATCTCGTTTTCGTGGTGAGGGAAGATCAGGTCGAGGCCACCGCCGTGGATGTCGAAGGTTTCACCGAGATGCTGTTCCGACATCACCGAGCATTCGATATGCCAGCCGGGCCTGCCGTGGATGACGGCGGTTTCGTCGTTGACGGTGAAGGCGCCATCCCAGCCGGGTTCATCGGCCGCGCTTTCCTTCCACAGCACGAAGTCGGCCGGACTTTTCTTGTGGCTTTCCACGGCGATGCGCGCGCCCGCCTGCTGGTCTTCAAGGTTGCGGCGCGACAGCCTGCCGTAATCGGGCATGGATGGCACGTCGAACAGCACTTCCTTGCCCTCAGCGCCGTCGGCCACATAGGCATTGCCCTTGTCGATCAACGTCTGAATCATCGCCACCATGCCGTCGATATGCTCGGTCGCCCGCGGCTCGATTGTGGGCGGCAGAACGCCGAGTGCGGCGATATCCTTGTGGAACTGATCGGCGGTCTTTTCCGTCACATTGCGGATCGCCTCGTTCAGCGGCAGGTCCGGATAGTCGCGCCTGGCCCGTGCGTTGATCTTGTCGTCGACATCGGTGATGTTGCGCACATAGGTAACGTGCGCCTCGCCATAGACGTGACGCAGCAAGCGGTACAGCACGTCGAAGACGATGACGGGGCGGGCATTGCCGATATGGGCAAAGTCATAGACCGTCGGCCCGCAGACATACATGCGCACATTCTCAGGGTCTATCGGTTCGAAAACCTGCTTTTCGCGCGTCAGTGTATTATAGAGCTTCAGGGCTTCGCCCATGTCCAGTCTCCCGAAATCAGTCTTGCTGCACGTCAACAGGCCAGCGACCCGGCCGGGTCGTCTGTCTTCAGCTTGATTTCAGGACAAGGACGGCCGGCCAGCGAGACGCTAGCGAATAATGGTGCAGATAATGCAAAGGGCCGTGTTCATTGCCGCGTTATGCCCGCTGCCACTGCCGCCGTCAAGACGCCCGCGCCAATTCGGGAATTTCGAAATACCATTTGATATGCGCGTCCCGGCCGCCAGCATGCCGGTATCAGGCAAAAGCGCCGCCGGGACGGGATGATCGACGGACTGCCGTTCACCCGGCCCTTACCGAACGCCGTTTTCCTGCGTCAAACCTCAGTCGCCGATCACGACCGTCACATTGTCGAGGCCCATGGTGCGGGCAAGGTCGAACAGCAGCGCCGCATTATCCGGGTGCAGCCGCACGCAACCATGCGAGGCCGGCGAACCGAGCCGGGAGAGCTGGTCGGTTCCGTGAACGGCATAGCCATGGTGAAAGAAGATCGCATACGGCATCGGCGCATTGTTGTATTTGCGCGAACGATGGTTTTTCGAAAGCCATTCCGCGCCGTAAATCCCCTGCGGCGTGGCATAGTGTCCGCGCCCGGTCGACACCGGCCACTGGTAACGCTCATGACCGCCGATGATCACTTTCATCGTCTGGTCTCTGAGGCTAACGGCCGCAACGACCTTGCCCGGCTCAAAGATATCATCACCGGATTTGCGCGCCGCATCGGCGGCAGAAACGGTTACAAAGAGTAACAGAAATGCAGTGAAAACGATGCGCATGATAATCCCCGATACATTGTCCCCTGTCGTTCAGGTTACGTGCACCGGGAATTACAATCAATGCGAGACTACCGGTAAGGTAAACGGTTTGGCCGGAAGGCCCCGCATTCCTCAGGGCGCCAGGGTTGCAGCCACCAGGTCGACAACTTTTTCGGCTTCGATTGTCATCGCAACCTGCTGTTCCGGCTTGTCATCCCACGGGCTTGGCGGGAAAAACTGTCCGGCGGGCTTCTGCAGCGTCAGGCCATCGGCAATGCCGCCGCACACGACACGCACGCTTCCCGCGCGCAGACCGAAGAGTTCGGGCGCGACGACGTAGACGCAGGCGCAGCTGTCATGGACAACCATGCCGTCATCCACCTGCTGGCTGTAGAAATCGATGTAGGGATCGGAAATCTTCGCCAGAAGCTCGACGGCCGAGCCGCCGCGCCGCGCCAGATCCTTCATGGTGGTGCGGGTCATCACCGTCTGGATGGTAACATCGAGACCGATAATGACGACCTTCCACGGCGCGGTGAACACCGCATCGGCGGCTTCCGGATCACCGTGAATATTGGCTTCCGCCGCCGGCGTCACATTGCCGTTGCACTCGAATGCACCGCCCATGACAACCACCTGCTTGACCAGACCGGCAATTTCGGGATCGTGGGCTAACGCCAGCGCCAGATTGGTCATCCGGCCAACGGCGACAATTTCGACCTCGCCCGGATTGGCGCGGACCGTATCAATGATGAACTGCCATGCGGGACGCGAATCAAGCGGCACATCATCGATGGTTTCCGGCATTTCGATATCGCCGAGACCGTTGACGCCATGCACCACAACCGGCCACGGAGCCATCGGGCGCGCCGGATCGTAGGTCTCGTCGGCACCACGCACCACCGGCGCCGAAATTCCGAATTCACGCTTCAGAAACTGCGCATTGCGGGTGGTCGTGTCAGCCGATGCGTTACCGAAGACGGAGGTCACACCCAGAAGCTTGATGTCGGGGTGACGCTCGAGGAAAAGCAATGCCATTGCATCGTCGATACCCGGGTCCGTGTCGAAAATTACCTTGTGCATGAAAACGAATCCTGCTTTTTGAAAGATCGTAACCGGCTGAAGCGCAGCCCGCAAAACGGCCTACACGATCCGGGCGCAAAAGAAAACGCTGACAGTCTCCGGTGGCGCCTGCTGCCTGCCCTTTTTGGAGTTTCATTCGTTTGTTTGAAGCCAGTCTCGAGCTGCTGCTCATCCTGTTCGCGGCGGCGTTCGTCGCCGGTTTTGTGGATTCCATTGCCGGCGGCGCCGGTCTGATCACCATTCCCGTCATGCTGATCGCCGGCATTCCGCCGCTGCAGACGCTGGGCACCAACAAGCTACAGGGCATTTTCGGCGCAACATCGGCCACCATCTCCTATGCCCGCGGCGGCCGGGTGGACCCGAAGACACAATGGCCGATGGCGCTTCTCGCCTTTGCCGGCGGCGCGGTCGGCGCGGCACTTGCAACGGTGATATCCGGCGATGTGCTGCTGGCGGCCCTGCCCTTCCTGCTGGCGGGCATCGGGCTTTATTTCGCGCTGCGCAGCGGGCTTGACGATACCGACCGGCACCAGCGGCTCTCAGTGCCGCTCTTTGCCGGTCTGGTGGTTCCGGCAATCGGGTTTTACGATGGTCTTTTCGGGCCGGGCACCGGCTCGTTCTTCATGCTCGCCTTCGTCACCCTTGGCGGGCTGGGCATGCTGAAGGCAACCGCGCGCACCAAGCTGCTCAACCTCTCGTCCAATCTCGGCGCCTTCGTCGTTTTCCTGGCCGGCGGTGCGATCTTGTGGAAGATCGGTCTCGTCATGGGTGTCGGCCAGTTTCTCGGGGCCCAGACCGGCTCGAACCTCGCCATGAAACGCGGCGCAAAGATCATTCGGCCGCTTCTGGCGATCTCCAGCCTGGCCATGGCCGCCAAGGTGTTTTTTGACGATCAAAACCCGATTTATCAGTGGCTTATGATGTAGTCTTCAACTGCATTGGCAAACCCGCCGCCATAAAGATCACGGTCTGTGCGGCAGCCGCAATTCGCTGGTTCAGCAATCCGGCCTCATCGCGAAACCGGCGCGCCAGGGCATAGTCGGGCACAATCCCAAGGCCGACCTCATTTGCGACGATGAACAATGGATAGGGACATTCGGCAACAAAGGCCGCAAGCCTTTCACCGGCCTGCCCGACATCGTGATCGCCAAGAATGAGATTGCTCACCCACAGCGTCAGGCAGTCGATCAACACCACCGGGCGCGGTTCGTCCCGCAGGCTTTCAAGACATTCGACAAGCGCGAGCGGCACTTCATGGGTCCGCCAGGCACTGCCGCGCTCTGCCCTATGACGGGCAATCCGGGTTTCCATTTCGGGATCGAGGACCTGCGCCGTGGCGACATAGTGAAGATCGCCCTTTGCCGCCCTTGCCAGCTTCTCCGCCTGAGCAGACTTGCCCGACCGGGCGCCACCGAGGATCAGGCATGCCCCTTGCGCTGTTGCATCATTCTGCAAACTCGAGCCCCGATCCGTTGTTGTCGATGAAAAGCGCCGGAAAACGGTCCCGAAATGAAAGCGGACGATTCGTAGAACAAGAGGCGTCCGCCTTGCTGATCATTTCGGATGCGCACTTGCGAAGACCACCTCCGTCAAGCCGCAAACCATGTTCCGACGTTCCATCAATATAGCGTTTTGCCGCCGCTTACGCAATGATGCGCCCTGGCCGGCGACAGCGCCTTAAAGAGACCGGGCGACCTTGTCCGCCACATCTTCGGGCAGCCATGCCTTCCAGATATCCGGATAGGTTTCCAGAAAATGGCGGGCGCCGCCTTCATTGTCGGCGTCGTTATTGCTCATCCAGGCCAGCACCTGGCTGACGGTGGCATTGCTCCATGAGCGGTTATTGAAATAGTCCATCAGATCGCCGCCCTCCATCGCGAAATCGCCGGAAACCAGCGTGTAGACGGCCGAAACGGGATAGGCATTGAGCTTCGGGTCGGCGCAATCGGCCACGATCGTGCAGCTGTCCCATTCCTGCTTGCTGAATTCGACGCCGAAGCTGAGCTTCACCATGTCGTATTCGCCCAGAAGCGCGGTTGGCGCCCAGTAATAGCCAAGCCAGCCTTTACCGTCTTCAAAGGCCTTTGCGACCGAGCGTTCGAGATATGTCCCCGACTCCGTCTCGACCAGCTCAAAGCCCTTGTCGGCGCCATCAAGCGCGCGAAACAGGTTCTCCGTCGAGACCCGACAGGCCCAGCCAACGGGACAGTTGAACACCGCCGGCTTGTCGCCGTCGTCTGCCGGCATGAAAAGCTCGGGATGCTTCAGCGCCCGCTGGGCCGTGGTGATCTCCGGGTGCGCATCGGCGAGGAATTTCGGTATCCACCAGCCCTGAACCCCACCCTCACTCAGGAGCGGTGCGGCAAAGGCAGCCCGTTTTTCGGCCACGGCTTCATCCAGCGCAGGCGTTGCGCTCTCGAACCAGAATTCGGGAATGATCTCCGGCTTTCCGGTTTCGATCATCGTCTCCACCGCGCTGTCTGTATCGCCCGGGACCATGGAGACCGTACAGTCGAACCCGGCCTCAAGGATGATCCGGTCGACCCATGCGGCCAGCCCTGCCGACGACCAGTTCAGCTCCGCAATCGAAATATCGGAACACCGGTCCTGTGCCTGCGCGGTTTGCGCTGAAACTGTAAACGATCCCGCAACCACACATGCGGCGGCAATATGCGCTTTCATAACGATTGATCCATACCCTGCCTGAGCGCCTGCTGCCGCAGCCAACGGCGAAACGCTTCTGGAATTCGTTTATGTCAAGAGTAGTGCCCGGACAGCTAAATGACAAACACAGGCTTTGGATTTTTTTATGGCCAACTGCTTTAAAAGCGCGTCTACGCTAACCAAGCGGTAAGGTTCTGCCGTTAGAAAAAAGACAGCGGACGGTTGCGCGGCGAGATGCCCCGACCTTTTGAGTATTTGCGTAGTCGGGGTGCCGTTGTTTTTCTGGTACTGCGTATGCAACCTCCGCGGATGCGGGTTCGGCCTTGTCGAACCTTGCGAACACGATGTCAGGAGACGATCGTCAGTCGCTCTGCCGCCCGGGTAATGGCGGTATAAAGCCAACGCTCGCGCGTATCCCTGAACGCCCAGCTTTCATCGAACAGCACCACATTGTTCCACTGCGAGCCTTGCGCCTTGTGGACCGTCAGCGCGTAGCCGTAGTCAAAATCATCGTAGCGCTTCTTGGTTGACCAGGGAATTTCGGTTTCGCTGTCTTCGAAGGCCGCCTTCAACAGCTTGATGCGCGACGCACCGCGGTCGGGATCGTCTTCCTCCGGGTTCACCAGCAGGTTGATCCCCGGCTTCACGGTTTCCTTCGATGCCGACATCACCTTCCACAGCGAACCGTTGAGCAGCCCCTTGGCCGGATCGTTGCGCAGGCAGACCAGCTTGTCGCCGGATTGCGGATAGACCTGCGAAAACCCTTTCAGTTCGCGCAGACGCTGATTGTAGCGCCGCCGGGTCTTGTTGGTGCCGACCAGCACCTGATCGGCATCGAGCACCAGATCCTGTGTCACTTCGCGGCGCGAAATCACCTTCGCCTCGCCGTAATCACCATGCGGTATCTCATCGCCCTCGCGCACCCGCATGGCCAGATCGATGATCGGGTTGTCGCGCGCCTGCCGATGGATCTCGGTCAGCAGGAAATCCGGCTCGTGATTGGTGAAATAACCGCCGCCCGAAACCGGCGGCAACTGCCCCGGATCGCCAAGCACCAGCACAGGCGTGCCGAAACTGACGAGGTCCTGGCCGAGCTTTTCGTCCACCATCGAGCATTCGTCGATGATGATCAGCGCCGCCTTTGCCAGCGGGCTCTGCCGGTTGATGGAAAACATCGGCGCGACCGACGTCTTGCCGGTCTCCTCGTCCTCGATCATCTCCTCGCCCTTGGGGCGATAGATCAGCGAGTGAATGGTGCGGGCATTGCTGGCCCCGCGCGAGCGCAGCACCTGCGCGGCCTTGCCGGTGAAGGCGGCAAACAGCACCTCGCCATCGACATGTTCGGCAAAATAGCGCGCAAGCGTGGTCTTGCCGGTTCCGGCGAAGCCGAACAACCGGAACACCGGCGAACGGCCTTCCTTCAGCCAGCGCGACACGGCCTGCAGCGCTTCATCCTGTTGCGGTGAAAACTCCATGGCGTGACTTGGCAGGATTCGCCAACCCGGGGCAACAAAAAATCGGGGCAGCCCGGGAATAAATCGCCGATCTGAGGTGTCTATCGGGTGAATGCGCCACACAGATCGCGGCGCAGATCAGCAAAACGGACAGATCGATATGATGAAGACAATTTCCATTCTCACCGCTGCAGCGCTTGTCGCCGTTGCAGGCACGGCCTTTGCCGGCACAGACACGTTCCGCGCCGTCAACACTTATGACGGTCAGGTTCTGGCCGGACAGAACGGGCGCACGCTCTACACCTATGACAAGGACGCAAACCACCTATCCGTGTGCTACGGTAGCTGTGCTGCCAAATGGCCCCTATATCTCGCCAACCCATCCGCGCAACCGTTTTCGAAATACTCTTTTGTGGTGCGCAAGGACGGGCAGAGACAGTGGGCTTTGAATGGCGAACCTCTCTATTTCCGGGCAAATGACAAGAAGCCCGGCGATGTCACCGGCGACGGCGTCAGCAATCTCTGGCAGGTTGCCCGCCCGGCATGATCGCACACCGGCGCGGCAGCCTGGAACCGCCGCGCCGGAAGACCTATTCGAAACGGAAATGCAGCGCTGCCTGCCGCAACTTGCCCGCATGGCATGCGCGCTGGCGGGCTCAGCCGAAGACGGCGCCGACCTGCTGCAGGATACGATCGAACGCGCGCTGTCCCATAAATGCCAATGGCATGGCGACAATCTCGGCGGCTGGCTCTATGCGATCATGGTGCACATCAACGCCAACCATTTTCGCCATCGCAACACGCTTTCCTTTCTTGACCTTGACCTCGCCGCAGACCTGCCGGACGACGGTGCAGAAGAAAACGTGGAAATTGACCGGCTGATGCTTGCCGATGCGCTCGATACCTTGCCGCCGGCCGTCCGGGATATCGTGGTTCTCTGCGATCTCGAAGGTTTCAGCTATGACGAGATCGCCGCGCGGCTTGACGTGCCGGTGGGCACGGTGATGTCGCGCCTGTCGCGCGCACGTCACCGGCTGGCAGATATTCTGGAGGCGAAAGGAAGCTCAACGCAGCATCGGCCAGAGGCTTGCCACCAGCACCAGCGCCATCACGATATTGAACCATTTCAGCCGGTTGCCATAAGAGAGCCAGTGGCGCAGCCCCGAGCCGAAACCGGCCCAAAGCGAGATACTGGGGATGGTGATCAGGCCGAACACGATCGCGACAATCGCCACGGAACGGGCATAATCGGCGGGATCGGTGAAGACGGACATGGCCGTCAGCCCCATGATCCAGCCCTTGGGATTGACCCACTGGAAACCGACCGCCTGAAAAAAGGTGAGCGGCCTGCCGGTCGTCGCCTCGCCGGACGCCATCTTGCGCGTCGTGCCGATCTTCCAGGCGATCCACAGCAGATAGAGCGCACCGGCGATCTTGGCGACAACAAGCACCGACGGAAACGCAGTGATGACCGCCCCGAGCCCGGCGCCGACCCCCGCCATGAGGAGCGCAAAGCCAGCCACCACGCCGGAAATATGCGGCAGTGTGCGGGAAAACCCGAAATTCACCGTCGAGGCGAACACCATCATATTGTTCGGACCGGGTGTGACGGAGGCCGCCAGCGCGAACCCGATCAGGGCCAGCAATGTTTCGTTGGTCATGGACCTGCCCCTCCCGCAGGTGGACCGCGCCGAAACAGCATACCGCCCTGACCCGGCGCGGCCGATCAAAAGATGACGGGTTACATCCCATGCGGACCGCGGTTCATCGAGGCCGGGCCGGTGCGGCAGATTTCGACAAGGCCGAGCGGACGCATGATGGCGATGAACTGGTCGACCTTGGAAACCTTGCCGGTCAGTTCGAACAGGAAATGCTCGACCGAGGCATCCACCACCTTGGCCTCAAACGCATCGGCAAGCCGCAGCGCTTCCTGGCGCTGGTCGCCATTGCCGACCACCTTGATCAGCGCCACCTCGCGTTCGACCGGCGGGGCAATTCCCAGTTCGCGGGCGCGGACGGAAAGATCGACCACCTTGTGCACCGGCACCTGCCGGTCGAGCTGGGCCTTGATCTGTTCCAGAACGTCGGGCGTGCCCTTGGTGACGATGGTGATGCGCGACAGATGCGCCTCGTGCTCGGTTTCCGAAACGGTGAGGCTTTCGATGTTGTAGCCGCGTCCGGAGAAGAGGCCGATCACGCGGGCGAGAACGCCCGGTTCGTTGGCCACGACCACGGAAAGCGTGTGGCGCTCAGGCGGGGCGGTCGGGCTCGAGATGAAATAGGCTGAACCGGTCGGTTGTAGCTTGGCGTTCATTGTTTCTATCCTTTCCCCGGGTCAGACGAGCTGACGGCCCTTGGCGTCGATGGCGGTTGCAACGGCTTCGTCATTGGCTTCATCCGGCAGCAGCATATCGTTATGCGCCCTGCCCGACGGGATCATCGGGAAGCAATTGGCGAGATTGGCGACGCGGCAATCGAAGATCACCGGTTTCGGACTGTCGATCATCCGCTGGATCGCCTCATCAAGATCGTCTGGATTGTCGCAATAAATGCCTTCCGCGCCATAGGCTTCCGCCAGCTTGACGAAATCGGGCATCGCCTCGGTATAGGAATGCGACAGCCGGTTGCCGTGGAGCAGTTGCTGCCACTGGCGGACCATACCCATATACTGGTTGTTCATGATGAAGATCTTGATCGGCGCGTTGTGCTGGATCGCGGCTGCCATTTCCTGAATGCACATCTGGATCGAGGCGTCACCCGCAACATCGATGACAAGCGCTTCCGGGTGGGCTATCTGGACGCCGAGCGCGGACGGCAGGCCATAGCCCATGGTGCCGAGACCGCCGGATGTCATCCAGCGCTTCGGTTCCTCGAACTCGAAGAACTGCGCCGCCCACATCTGGTGCTGGCCAACTTCGGTGGTGATGTAGAAATCACGGCCCTTGACCGCCGCATTCAGCCGCTCCAGCGCATATTGCGGCATGATCACGTCCTTGTTGGGCGTGTAGGCAAAGCAGTCACGCGCACGCCAGCGCTCGATATTGTCCCACCACTCGTCGAGCGACGGCTTTTCCGCCGGCAGCGCACGCCAGGCCCGGACCATCTCTTCCAGCACATGGGCGACATCGCCGAGGATCGGCACGTCGACATGAATGGTCTTGTTGATCGAGGACGGATCGATATCGATGTGGATCTTGGTCGAATTCGGCGAGAACGCATCGACACGGCCGGTAATGCGGTCATCGAAGCGTGCGCCGACACAGACCATGACGTCACAGTCATGCATCGCCATATTGGCCTGATAGGACCCGTGCATGCCCAGCATGCCCAGCCAGTTCTTGCCGGACGCCGGATAGCAGCCCAGCCCCATCAGCGTCGAGGTGATCGGGAAATTCGTCAGCCCGACCAGTTCGCGCAGCAGCCGCGTGGCCTCGTCGCCGGAATTGACGACGCCGCCGCCGGTATAGAGGACCGGCCGTTTGGCTTTCGACATCAGTTCGACGGCAGCCGCAATGGCGTCGGCATTGCCCTGAACTTCCGGGCGGTAGCTCTCGCGGATCGGGTGACCCTTCAGCGGTGAATAACGCCCCTTGGCGAACTGGACGTCCTTGGGAACATCGACAACGACCGGACCCGGACGGCCGCTCTGGGCGATGCGGAAGGCCTCATGGATGACATTGGCGAGGTCGTTCACATCCTTGACCAGCCAGTTGTATTTCGTACAGGGCCGGGTAATGCCGACCGTATCGCATTCCTGAAACGCATCGGAGCCGATCAGCGTGGTCGGAACCTGGCCGGAAATGCAGACCAGCGGAACCGAATCCATCAGCGCATCCTGCAGCGGGGTCACCGCATTGGTGGCGCCGGGACCGGAGGTGACCAGCATGACGCCGACCTTGCCGGTGGAACGGGCATAGCCTTCAGCCGCATGGCCCGCGCCCTGCTCGTGACGCACAAGCACATGGTTGATATCGTCCTGCTGAAAGATTTCGTCATAGATCGGCAGCACAGCGCCGCCCGGGTATCCGAAGATATGTTCAACCCCGTTTTCTTTCAGCGCCTGCAAAACGATCTCGGCGCCTGTCATCAAGTTATCCGTCGCGGTCATCGTCATTTTTCCGTTTCGATGGTCTCAAGGTCTTGCGTTGTTATCGGGCATAAAAAAAGGCCCCTTTCAAGGAGCCTGACGTCGCGCATGGGTGGCTTCTGCCGGATGGTTACACCATCCTGCCCATGCGCGATCCCACCACAATAAGAAGTTCTTTCATAATCATGCTTGGGTGATTAGCCGGTCTTGCCGCCTCAGTCAACGCACGACTGCAAGAAAAATAGCCAAACCGGCCGTTCAGTGAAATTAAATTAGGCAGGCTATAGTTAGTTTCCGACGCTCAAAGCGTAGCCGGATCAAGGCGTTGCCAATCGTCGCCCATCTGGTTGCGAAACCAGGTCATCTGCCGCTTGGCATATTGCCGGGTTGCCGCACTCGCCCGCGCAGTCACCATCTCACGATCCATCTCGCCTTCCAGCATCGCCGCGACTTCGCGAACGCCGATGGCCCGCATGACCGGTGTTTCCGGTGGAAGTTGCAAAGCAAGCAGCGCCCGGACCTCCTCCACGGCGCCCTCTTCCAGCATGGCGGCAAAGCGGGTGTTGATGCGGTCATGCAGGACCGGCCGCTCCGGCAGGATGACGACTTTTTCCGCCTCGTCCGGCCGGATCAGCGGCGGCGGGGTTTCGGCCTGAAATTCGGCAATCGAGCGGCCGCTCGCATCAAGCACTTCAAGCGCGCGCACGATCCGCTGCCCATCGGCAGGCTCCAGCCGTGCCGCCATGACCGGATCGCGTTTGCCGAGAATATCATGAAGCCTTTCCGGGCCTTCGCTTGCCAGAACAGAACGCCAATGCGCGCGGATGGCAGGCGAAACATCCGGCATTTCGGCCAGCCCCTCGGTCAGCGCCTTGAAATAAAGCCCCGTGCCGCCGACGAAGACCGGCATGCGCCCCTCGCCCTCCAGCCGCGTGATCAGCGCCGCAGCATCCCGCAGCCATGCGCCGGTGGAATAATCCGTGCCCGCCGCGACATGGCCGTAAAGGCGATGTTCGATGCCGTCCATGTCTTCTGTGGAAGGCCGCGCGGTCAGCACCCGCAGCGTATCATAGACCTGCATGCTGTCGGCGTTGATCACCACACCGCCGGTTTCACGCGCACGCCGCAGTGCATAAGCGGACTTGCCGCCCGCCGTTGGCCCCGTTATCAGGACCGCACGCCATTTTTTATCCGAGGAATTCACCATGGTTCTCGTTGCCACGCTTGTCGCCAATCCGTCAAATCCTGTTGTGACTTCGGAGCTGGTTTCCAGAGTTTCCGACGCCATTCTCCCGGAAAAGATCGACTGGCTGAACGCGGGTATTGCGGTCGACCTTTATCTCGAGCCGCAGATGGCCGCGCAGGCAGCCGAAACCGCCATCCGCGAGACACTCGGGGACCTGCCCGTCGACATCGTGATCCAGCCGCAGGACAGCCGCCGCAAGAAGGCGCTTCTGGCCGACATGGATTCCACCATGATCGGTCAGGAATGCATCGATGAACTCGCCGCCGAAGTCGGCCTGAAGGACAAGGTCGCGGGTATTACCGCCCGTGCCATGAACGGCGAGATCGAATTCGAGCCGGCGGTGCGCGAGCGCGTTGCCCTGCTTGCCGGCCTCGATATCGGCATTGTCGACGAGATCATCGAAAAGCGCATCACGCTGACGCCGGGCGGCAAAGAACTGATTGCGACGATGAAGGCCAATGGCGGCTATACCGCACTGGTTTCCGGCGGGTTTACCGTTTTCACCAGCCGCATCGGCGCGATGATCGGTTTTGACGAAAACCGCGCCAACACGCTTCTGGAAAAGGATGGAAAGCTGACCGGCCATGTCGCCGATCCGATCCTCGGCAAGCAGGCCAAGATCGAGGCGCTGCATGATGTCGCCCGTAAACGCGGCATTGCCGAAACCGAGATCATGGCCGTCGGCGACGGCGCCAACGACCTTGGCATGCTGGAACTGGCGGGGTCCGGGGTTGCGCTTCACGCCAAGCCCAGCGTGGCCGCACAGGCGAAAATCCGTATCGACCATGGCGACCTGACGGCGCTTCTCTATATTCAGGGCTATCGCCAGGAGGAATTTGTCCGATGAAGCTCGCTGAAACCGAACGTCTGATCATCCGAAACTGGGAAGACCGCGACCGCGAACTGTTCCACGAGATCAATTCCGACGACACGGTGATGGCGTTCTTCCCGATGCGCCGGAACCGCGCCGAGAGTGACGAGATGCTCGACAAGCTGCGCAATATGATTGAGGACACCGGCTACGGCTTCCCTGCCGTCGAACTGAAAGACACCGGCGAAGTCATCGGCTTTACCGGGCTGAACCTCATCAACAATACGGACATCAAACCGGAAGACGCGCCCGAGCTTGGTTGGCGCATGGTGACCCGACACTGGGGCAAGGGTTATGCGACAGAGGCCGCACGCGCCATGATCATGCTGGCCTTCGACGAGCGCGGCCACGACCAGCTTGTGTCCTTCGCTGTAGCCGACAACCACCGCTCGACGGCGGTCATGGAAAGGCTCGGAATGCGCAGGGATCTTGACGGCGACTTCGATCATCCCTCCGCACCCGACAGTCATCCCCACCTGAAACGCCACGTGCTCTACAGGCTGCACAAGACGGACTGGCAGCGCTCCGGCTGAGACGCCTATTCCAGCACCAGACTGACAATGCCGAGCGTGCCATCAGGATCGGCAACCATGACCGAAACGCTGCGCCGTCCTTCGGAGATCAGTTCAACGATGCGCGAGCGCACCTCCTGCGGCGTGGTCACCGCATCCTGCCCGACCTCGGCGATCACCATGCCGGGTTGAAGCCCTTCCGCGGCAGCCGCACTGCCGGCCTCCACCTCGGTGATCAGCACGCCCTCGACATTGCCGTCGATCTGGTAAAGCGTGCGGCCATTGTCGTCGAGTTCGGCCAGCGTCATGCCGTAAAGGCTGACCGGCAGTCCCGGCGTCACGGCCTCGTCGCCCGCATCCGGTTCATCCGTTGTCGCAAGCGCGCCTTCCGCCTCTTCCGGGTCTTCCAGCAGTTGCGGCGTGACCTGAAGCGTCATCCGCTCACCGTCGCGCATGATCTCGACATCCACGGGTTCGCCGATCCGACCTTCCGCAACGAAGCGCGGCAGATCGCGGGTATTGCTGATCTCCTGACCGTCGAAGCTCAAGATGAGGTCGCCTTCCTCAAGAGGACCACCATCGGACGGACCGCCTTCGATGATCGAGCCGACAGCAACCGCCGGGCGATTGCCGGCGCCGAGCGTCTCGGCCATCGCATCGCTCACTTCCAGAACGCGAATCCCGAGCCAGCCCCGGCGCGTGCGTCCGAACTCGACAAGCTGGTCGATGACGTTTTCGGCAAGCTCGCTCGGCACGGAAAAGCCGATGCCGATCGATCCGCCCGACGGCGACAGAATGGCCGTGTTGATGCCGATCACCTCACCATCCATGTTGAACAGCGGCCCGCCGGAATTGCCCTTGTTGATGGCGGCATCGGTCTGGATGAAATTGTCATAGGGACCATCGAGTTCGCGTCCGCGCGCCGAAACGATACCGAGTGTGACGGAGCCGCCAAGGCCGAAGGGATTGCCGATCGCCATAACCCATTCGCCGATCCGCACCTCGCGCGAATCGCCGAACCTGACCGCCGGCAGCGGTTCGTCCGGCTCCACCTTGAGCACGGCAAGGTCCGTCTTGTCGTCCACACCCAGCAGCGTCGCATCCAGCGTGGTGCCATCGGCCAGCGTCACCTCGATGGTATCGGCATTGTCGATGACATGGTTGTTGGTGACGATAATACCGTCCGGATCGATGATGAAGCCCGAACCGAGCGAGGAAATCTCGCGGCTGTGCGGCCCCTCCTCGCCTTCGAAAAAATCCTCGAACAGATCTTCAAACGGCTGGCCTTCCGGAACGTCCGGCAGCGGCCGGGTTTCACCGGACGGTCCGCCGTCTTCGGAGATCGAGATATTGACGACGGAATCCAGCAGTCCTTCTGCCATATCGGCAACCGATACATCGCTGAGCGTCTGGGCGCGGACTGGCGCGACAACGGCTGCAAGCGGCAATACGGCGGCCGCTGCATAAACCCCCGCACCGACGACATAACGCGCCAGGAAACGGCGAACCGGAAAAGTGTGCTCGACTGTCGTCATCTTGCCTCCGTCGGGTTGATTGTCTTCCTGTCGCAACAGCTGCGGCAGGCCTATCCGCGTATCAGCCAGACAAGGCCGACACCAAGCATCACGGCAATCAGACCCGTTGCCCGCAACGCACCTTCCGAAATCGTCGGCAACAGCTTTGCCATTGCCACCAGAAACGAAGGGGCCAGTGCATAGACCAGCCCCTCGATGATCAGATAAAACGCAAATCCGATCAGTATGTCCTGCAGGAGCATTAATCTGCTACCTGCTGCTCAGCATCACCCGCAGCTTCACCGCCGGAAAGCGCCGGGCTCAGCGGCATCTTGCCGGCTCCGCTGTTGCGGAAATATTCGAAGAACTCCGAATCCGGCGACAGAACCATGGTCGAGTTGTCCCCGAGCACGTCCCTGTAGGCGTTCATCGACCGGTAGAAGTAGAAGAACTCCGGATCCTTGCCATAGGCCTCGCCGAGAATGCGGTTGCGTTCGGCATCGCCTTCACCACGCAAAAGCTCCGAATCGCGGTTGGCGGACGACTGGATCTCGACGACCTCGCGGTCAGCGGCGGCACGGCGGACTTCCGCACGTTCACGCCCCTGGGCGCGGGTGGCCTCGGCTTCAGCAAGACGCTCGGATTGCATCCGGGCATAGGTCTCGTCGGACACTTCCGGGGTCAGATCGGTCCGGCGAATGCGGACATCGACAATGGAGATGCCGAGCGATTCGGCAGCCGGACGCAACTGGTCGCCGACTTCTTGCATCATCGAAGCACGTTCACTCGACAGGGCAGCCTGGAAATCCCTCAGACCGTAAACACGGCGCAGCGAGGAATCGAGACGGGTGCGAAGCCGCGAAACCGCGACATCGCGGTCACCGGACACCGCCTCGCGGAACCGTTCGGGATCGGTGATCCGGTAGACCACGAAGGCGTTCACTTCATAGAACTTGCCGCCCGACACCTGAACGCGGATATCGTCGAGATCGAAGCGCATGTCCTGATTGGAAATGAACTGCACCTTGTCGGCGCCGGCGAAAGCGAACGGCAGCTTGAAATAAAGCCCCGGATCGCTCTTTACTTCCCGGATCTGTCCGAAGCGGATGACGAGCGCCTGCTCACGCGGATTGACGATGAAGATCGATGCATAGCCAAGCAGCAGCAGGACCACGACACCGGCCAGGATAGCGAAAACACGATTGGATGACATTACTGGCTCGCTCCCTGGGTCAGATTCTGTGTTGCGGGGGAAGACGTCTGCGACCCCGAAGAACGCTGGCTGCGCGCCGCATTGTTCCGGTCCACCGCATCCAGCGGCAGATAGGGAACGACGCCCTGCCCGCCCTCATTCTCGTCGACAATCACATTCTTCGAGCGTCCGAAGACATCCTGCATGGTTTCCAGATAAAGCCTCTTGCGGGTGACTTCCGGAACAGCGGCATAGGTCTCGTAGATCGAGTTGAACCGGCCGGCTTCACCTTCGGCATCCTTGACCACGCGATCCTTGTAGGCGGCAGCCGCCTCGCGGATCTGGGCCGCTTCACCACGGGCCGCGCCGAGCACGCGATTGGCATACTGGTTGGCTTCCTCGAGATAGCGGTCCTCGTCCTGTTCGGCACGCTGAACCTCGTCAAACGCATCGGCAACTTCCGTCGGCGGTGCTGCTTCCTCGATGGAAACGGCATTGACGGTGATGCCCGCGCCGTACTGGTCCATGGTGAACTGGATGATGTCCTTCACATCAAGCGAAATGCCCTCGCGGTCATCACGGAACACGTCCTGTGCGGGACGCGAGCTGACGACTTCGCGCATGGCACTTTCGGAGACCTGCTGCAATGTCAGGATCGGATTTTCGACGTTGAAGAGAAAGGCTTCCGGATTGGTGACGCTGAACAGAACGGCGAATTCGATATCGACAATGTTCTGGTCGCCGGTCAGCATGATTCCGGCACGCGCCGAAGTGCCGCCACCGATATTGAGCTGCTGCTCGGTGATGTTGACGGTCTCGACCTGATCGATCGGCCAGATCATCATATGTAGACCCGGGCCGGCGATTTCCTGCTGCGGCTTGCCGAGCCTCAGTTCGACACCGCGCTGGTCCGGCTGGATGGTATAGATCGACTGCATGACCCAGAACGCGGCAACCACGACGATGATGATCGCCACCAGCCCGACGCCGAAGCCACCGGGAAACATGCCCTTGAACTGATCCTGCCCCTTGCGGAAGAAATCCTCGATATCCGGCGGACCGCCATTGCCGTTACCACCGTTGCCGCCACCACCAGGACGCTTGGGACCTTGTCCCCACGGCCCCTGATTGTCGCCGCCGCCACCACCCCCTCCCCAGGGACCGCCGCCATTCTGATTGCTCCAGGGCATTAACACCTCTTCCAAAAAAACTGTTTCAGGCTGCGGAACCTTGTGCCGCAGCCGCGCATTAACGCCAAAGGCGTTTGTACCCGTTATAGGGTCGCGGAAACGCGCTTTCAACGCGATCGGTCAACTGAGTGCCGAAATCGCGGTAAAATCCTGTTCATCCGCTTTTGCGAACGTAAACCACGTAGCGCGTCGGGTAGTCATCTTTCTCGCCCGCAGGAACCGTCTCGCTGCTTTCGACCTGCCAGATCGCCGGATCGATCTTCGGAAAAACGGTATCGCCATCGAGCGTCTTTTCCACATGGGTGATGTGGAGTTTTCCGGCATAAGGCATGGCCTGCCGATAGATTTCACCGCCCCCGATCACGCAGACCGAACCGGCGCCCGCAGCCTGCGCGCCTTCCTGCGCCACCTCTATTGCACCTTCCAGTCGATTGATAACAATGCAATTTTCAGCCTGAAACCCCTCATTGCGGGTGACAATGATATTGGTGCGGTTGGGCAGCGGTCGGCCGATCGATTCGAATGTCTTGCGACCCATGATCACCGGTTTGCCGACCGTGATCGCCTTGAAGCGCTTGAGGTCGGACGACAGCTTCCACGGCATATCCCCGTTGCTGCCGATCACGCCGTTTTCGGCAACCGCGGCAATCATTTCGATTTCCGGATAATTCATCGAGCCTCCCTCAAACCGCGATCGGTGCCTTGATCGACGGCGCGGCCTCATAGCCTTCGAGCGTGAAATCCTCGAATGTGAAGGCAAACAGATCAGTGACCGCCGGATTGAGCCGCATAACCGGCAATTGCCCCGGAATGCGGGAAAGCTGTTCACGCGCCTGCTCGAAATGGTTGGCATAAAGATGCGCGTCGCCCAGCGTATGCACGAAATCGCCGGGTTTCAGGCCAGTCACCTGCGCCACCATCAGGGTCAGCAGCGCATAGGAGGCGATGTTGAAGGGCACGCCCAGAAAAATATCGGCCGAGCGCTGGTAGAGCTGGCATGAGAGCTTGCCATCGGCGACATAGAACTGGAACAGGCAGTGACACGGCGGCAGGGCCATGTTGTCGACCTCGGCCGGGTTCCAGGCCGTTACGATGTGGCGGCGGCTGTCGGGATTGTTGCGGATGCTTTCCACAAGCTTTTCGATCTGGTCGATATGGCCACCGTCCGGCGCTGGCCAGGAGCGCCACTGCGCGCCGTAGACGGGACCGAGATCGCCATTCTCGTCAGCCCATTCATCCCAGATCGAAACGCCATTTTCCTTCAGATAGGCAATATTGGTGTCGCCCATGAGGAACCACAGCAATTCGTGAATGATCGAACGCAGGTGCAGCTTCTTGGTCGTCAGCACCGGAAATCCGTCCGACAGGTCGTAGCGCATCTGGTAGCCGAAGACGGAGCGTGTGCCCGTGCCGGTTCTGTCGCTCCGGTCGGTTCCGTTTTCAAGCACATGGCCCAGAAGTTCGAGATATTGCCGCATGATGCTCCCTCGTGCAGTCGGTTCCTCGTTCTATAGCCATGTAAGGCGCATGGAAAAGGGTGTCGAAGCGCCTTTCCCCGCCTTTTGCGCGCCGCCCCCTTTGCAGAAGCGTCCGAAACACTTATATCAGGCATGCCGGTTCTTCCGGCTATGGTAATAAACGGCAATGTAATAAGCTCATTGGACCCGGGGGCGGTACCCGGCGCCTCCACCACAAACAGGCGGAAAAGGCCTGCTTGTGATGGGGGCGAAACAGGATCGACAAGAGTGTAAAGATTGACCTTTTACCCGGCATGATACCACCGTTATCGGGTCAAACGAGTAGTTGCAAATGACAACAAAGCTCAGGGTTACGCTGTAGCTGCCTAATGGCGGTTCCAGAAACCCACCTTAAGTCCTTATGGGTAGCACTGTAAGGCGGGGTCCGGAGGCACCTGGCAACAGAAGCCTCCACCTGAATTTGAACAAAATCCCCTGTAAAGATTGCGCTCAGGCATCAGGCGAATTAATTGGCTGTAGTCAGATTGCAATCAAACGGCCAAGGGCGGGAAAGACGTGATGGGGCAAGACCATATTCGCTACGACATTCTGGCACAGGACGCCCTGCGCGGCATGGTGCGCAAGGTTCTCTCAGAGGTCGCCGCCACAGGCCACCTGCCCGGTGAGCATCATTTCTTCATCACCTTCCTGACCGGCGCGCCGGGCGTGCGCATCTCCCAGGCGCTGAAGGAAAAATATGCCCAGCAGATGACCATCGTCATCCAGCACCAGTACTGGGACCTGAAAGTGACCGACAGCCATTTCGAGATCGGCCTGTCGTTTTCCGACGTGCCCGAACGCCTCGTCGTCCCCTTCAACGCGATTGTCGGCTTCTACGACCCGTCGGTGAATTTCGAACTCGAATTCGATGTCGCCACGCTGGATGTGGAAGAGGAAAAGCCTGTCGAGCCGCAGGTCGAAAACAGCGGCGATGACGACGGTCCCGGCGACGATGACGGCGCTTCGGTCGTCTCGCTTGACGCCTTCCGCAAGAAGCACTGAACGGCCATGAGCGCCGAGGTCGTCAATCTGCGACAGAAGCGCAAACGCGCCGCACGGCAGAAGGCGGCGGAAACGGCCGCTGAAAATCGCGCGATCCACGGACGCACCAAGGGCGAAAAACAGCGCGACAGGCTTGAGCGCGACAAGACGGAGCGACTTTTCGAACAGGGCCGCATTACGTCCTTTCCCGGAAACCGCAAGGCTGAGGACAGCGACGATTGATCCGCAAACGCTCCGTCAGCCTGCACGGCCACCGTACGAGCCTTTCCCTCGAGGATGCGTTCTTCAGCGAAATCCATGACATCGCCGGTGAGCGCGGTGTCAGTCTTGCTGCCCTTTTAAGCGAAATCGACGATACCCGTGCGCCGGATGTAAATCTGTCATCCGCCGTGCGCCTGTTCGTGCTTGATCATCTGAAAGCCCGCTCCCAGCCATAGGGCCGCGTTCCCAAAGCCCTACTCTGCCGCCTTGCGCTGTTCGGCCTCATCGGCCGGCGCGTCGGGATTGCCGCCCGCCGTCTGCCGGTCGAGATCGGGGAAGGCGACGATGCGCAGGCCGCTGAGATCAGTGTGCAGCACGATCAGCCCCTGCTCCTCGAACCAGTCGAGAAAACGCCGGGCGCGCCGCGCCGAATGCGTGCCGTAAGCGCGCGCGATAACGGCATCCGACGGGCAGGCATCGCCCGCAATCGCCGCCTTGACCAACATCAGGAACACGCCCTGCAGATCTTCGGTCACATGGGCAAGCAGCGAAAGCGCCATCTGCCATTGCTCGCTTTCCACCATCGCATCATCCGCACCGGAGCGGGCAATGGCGAGCCGGCGGCGGAAATCGGACATGGCCAGCGGCGCACCGGAAATCCGCTTCATGCGGCCGCGCATCAAAAAGTCCTGATAAAGCTCTGAATCCGAACGAAAAGCAGATTCCGGAGAACCGGAAATTTCCGCCAGGGTCATCGCAATCCAGTCTTCCTTTTCCTCCTCGGACATCGCCGGCGCGCGCGAACCGCGCACGGGCGCTTCCGGCATTTCGGCCTCTTCGGCGGATTTCGACAGCGCGTCGATAATGTCCACGGTCGGGCGCGGTCGGGGCGCGACACGGCGCGGTGTTGTGGCCTGGCGCGCCATATCCTCCGGGTCCGGTGTGAAGATCAGGTCTTCGACATCCTCCGGCTTTTCCGGCAGCGGCATCAGCTTGGGGCTGGAGGAGCGCGCAGATGTCTCCACCGGCCCGATCGTCACCGCCAGTGGACGGCGCGACATGGCCGGGCCAAGGGCAACGAAATTGCCGCGCTTCAGGTCGCGGAACTGCTCGGCCTGCCTGCGGTCCATGCCGAGAAGGTCGGCGGCGCGCGCCATGTCGATATCCAGAAAGGTGCGGCCCATGAGGAAGTTCGAGGCCTCGGCCGCGACATTCTTGGCAAGCTTGGCCAGCCGCTGGGTGGCAATGACGCCGGCAAGGCCGCGTTTTCGCCCGCGGCACATCAGATTGGTCATCGCGCCGAGCGAAAGCCGGCGGACCTCCTCGCTCACCTCGCCGCCGGCCGATGGCGCGAACATCTGCGCCTCGTCGACAACGGTCAGCACGGGGTACCAATGGTCGCGGTCTGCATCGAAAAGCGCGTTCAGGAAGGTTGCGGCCGCGCGCATCTGGTCGTCGATTTCCAGACCTTCCAGCGTCAGCACACAGGAAACGCGATGCTGGCGGATACGGTTGGCAATGCCGATCAGCTCACCCTCGGAGCGCTCGGCATCCACGACGATATGACCAAAGGCCTCCGACAGGGTGACGAAATCACCCTCCGGGTCGATGACGACCTGCTGCACCCATTTTGCCGACTGTTCCAGAAGACGGCGCAACAGGTGGGACTTGCCCGACCCCGAATTGCCCTGGACCAGAAGACGGGTCGCCAGCAGCTCCTCGATATCGAGTGTGGCCACGTCACCCGCCGATGTCGTTCCCATATCGATATCGACTTGCACTTGTTGCCTTTGCCTTCTTGTTGGTGTTGCGGCCCGTTTGTAACAGGTCGAAAGGGCCGCGCCGAGAGTTTGCGGGGTTACCCACAGCTTTCCGTGGTCATAATCCTGAGCATCTCGGGCGGCAGGCCGAACACAGTTGAAAAACCCGCCTGCCCGGCGCGCGTCAGCATCAGCGCACGGCCGTCCGATACCGGCCGCAGCCAGTGCCGCGCACAGCAGCGCTCCAGCATGGCCGCCCCCAGCCAGCCGCCGATATGGTGACGCCGTTCGCTCCAGTCGAGACAGGTGCGGCAAAGCGCCCTTCGGCTGTGACGCGCCTCATTGAGAGAAACACCGAAATCCTCCAGAAAAACAGCGCCTTTGTCGGTGACCAGCCCGGCCTTTCCGTCGAATACGAGAAAACCGGACTGCACCAGCGAATCCGTGATCCCGACGGCAATCGCACCGGCCATGTGGTCATAACATGTCCGTGCGAGCCTGAGCGCCTCGTCCTTCGGCCCCGTGGGGCGATGGCGCACCGGGCCGGTTGCCGATAGCAGGCTCAGATGTTCCAGCGTTTCGGCCACCTCCGCCGAGGCCAGCCGGAAATAACGGTGCCTGCCCTGTTTTTCGACCACAACCAGCGCACCGTCGACAAGCCTGGCGAGGTGGTTGCTCGCCGTTTGCGGCGACACGCCCGCACAGGCGGCCAGTTCGCCCGCCGTCAACGCCTTTCCGCCAAGCAGGGCGGAAAGAATATTGGCACGCGAGACATCGCCGATCAGAGCGGCGACGGAGGCAAGCGTGTTTCCCGAAACGATGTTTGTCATGGCGCTCAATCTAGCACCGGACAGCCGATCCGTCAGCGGCTGACAGTTCGCTCACGACCGAAACATCACGGCTCCGACTGCGGCTATCTCCTTCCTCACCAATTGAAGGAAGCCGCCATGACCGAGATCGTTGTCCCCCAAAACCGCAAATCCGCATTCCCCCTCCAGATCGCCCGCAAAATCCGGCAGCTGGCCCGGCTGCTTCTTGTCTACTGGCCGCAACGGCGCAGACAGCGGCTGATACTGCGCGAACTCACCGACGAGCGCCTGCGCGACATCGGTATCGAGCCGCATCAGGCCCGTCAGGAGGCCGGACGTCCGTTCTGGGATTAGGTCTGCTTCAAAAATGCCTCGAAGGCGGCGAGCGTCTCGTCGGACACATGATGCTCGATGCCTTCGGCGTCCAACTCCGCCGCTTCCGCCGGAACGCCGACGGCCAGCAGCAGGTCGCGCACCAGCTGGTGACGGATGCGGGCCTTGCCCGCCATCGCCTCGCCGGCCTCCGTCAGAAAAACACCGCGATAGGGCCGCGATGTCGCAAGGCCCTCCCGCTTCAGCCGGGAGACGGCCTTCGCCGCTGTCGGATGGGCAATGCCCATGGCTCTGGCGATATCCACCAGCCGCGCCTCGCCATGTTCCGCCGTCAGGTCGGCAATCAGTTCGGTATAATCCTCCAGAAGCGCTGAAGCACGTTCCGAACGGGCTTTGGAGAATCGGTCGGCCTGATCGCCCGGTCCGTCGGTCATATCCCTGCCTCCCGCAGCATCAACACACCTGTGTTTGCGAAAAACGCGTATTTTCCGGCATCGAAACAGCCGAAAATAACATGTGATTGCATTTTAAAGCCCAGGCTAAACATTGTTATCACAAAATAATCGGAACCCCTCCGGCATGCAAGGGATTGCAGATATGACGCCGATTGACAAAAATGTAGCCTTGGCTATATTTGGAATATTTCCAAGTCCATTTTATTGCCGTATCCAAGATGTCAGACCATAATTCCAGACGCCCTTCGCTGAGTGATCGCACCAATACGGCCATCGAGCAGGCCATGGCTTCCGGCCATATCAGGCCGCGTTCGGCGCTGCTTTTCGCCGGCCCGGCGGTGATTGCCTCGATCGCCTATGTCGACCCCGGCAATTATGCCACCAATATCCAGGCCGGCGCCGGCTATGGCTACACACTGTTGTGGGTGGTGCTGTTCGCCAACCTGATCGCCATGCTGTTTCAGGGACTGTCGGCCAAGCTTGGCATCGTCACCGGCCGCAATCTCGCGGAAGTCTGTCGCGACGAATTCTCGAAGCCCGTGGTCATCCTGATGTGGATCGTCAGCGAAATCGCGGCGATGGCGACGGATCTTGCCGAATTTCTCGGCGGCGCCATCGGGCTTGCGCTGCTGTTCGACATGCCGCTGATGGCCGGCATGGGGGTCACGGCGATTGTCACCTACGGCATCCTGCTGTTCGAGCGCCGCGGTTTCCGGCCGATGGAGCTGATCATCGGCAGCCTGATTGCCGTCATCAGCCTCTGTTACATCGTCGAACTGTTCATCGCGCCGATCGCCTGGGGCGAAGCCGCCTTTCACATGGTCACGCCGGACATTCCCGATGCCACCGCGCTTGCCATCGCCGTCGGCATTATCGGCGCAACGGTGATGCCGCATGCGGTTTTCCTGCACTCCGGCCTCACCCAGCACCGCGTCAAGACCAGAAACGAGGCCGACCGCCGCCGGGTGCTGCGGTTTTCCAACATCGAGGTCGTGCTCGCCCTTGCCGTTGCCGGCGTGGTCAACATGGCGATGGTGATGATGGCGGCCAGCGCCTTTCACAAGGGCCACAGCGAAGTGGCGGAGATCGAGACCGCCTATCATATGCTGACGCCGCTTCTGGGCGGCGCGGCCGCGGGCGCCTTCCTGATCTCGCTGATCGCCTCGGGTATTTCCAGCTCTGTGGTCGGCACCATGGCCGGCCAGATGATCATGCAGGGTTTTGTCGGCTTCCGCATTCCGATCTGGCTGCGCCGATTGATCACCATGGCGCCGGCCTTTGTGGTCGTGGCGCTTGGCGTCAATGCCACGGAAGCGCTGGTGGTCAGCCAGATCATCCTGTCGATTGCGCTGCCGGTACCGATGATCTCGCTGGTCATCTTCACCCGCAGCCGGGCAATCATGGGCGATTATGCCAATGGCCGACTGATCGGGGCGCTTGCCATCATCGGCTCGCTTGCCGTGCTCTCGCTCAATATCGTGCTTCTGCTGCAGACCTTCGGCGTACCGATCCCGGGGCTTGCCGCCGGCTAAGCTCCCTCACCGCCTGCAACGATCAGACCGAACCCCTGCATCAGCCGCGCGATTTCCGGGCGGACATCGCGGCTGGTGAAGATCGCCAGATCACGATTGGTTTCGCCGATTGCATCGGCAGGGCGCTGGCCCAGCACGCGTCTGGCCTGCAGGGCGATGGCTTCAGCCGGGTTCAGCCAGTCCACCGGCCAGGGGGCGAGCTTTCGGAAACGGTTGGCGAGAAACGGGTAATGGGTGCAGGCCAGCACCACGATATCGGTGCGCCGCCCGTCTTCCTCGACAAAACAGGGCGCGATTTCCGCCCACAGCACCTCATCGGAAACAGCGCCGCCGCTGATATAGGCTTCGGCAAGGGCTGCGAGATATTTCGACCCCACCAGCCGGGCATGGCAATGCGTGGCAAAACTCTCGATCAGGGTGCGCGTATAATCCCGCTTCACGGTCGCAGGCGTTGCCAGTACCGAAATCAGCCCCGAAGCGGTGCGTTCGGCCGCCGGCTTGATCGCCGGAACCGTGCCGACGAAATCGGTTTCATGGAAACGCGCGCGAAGGGCCGCACCTGCCAGCGTGAAGGCCGTGTTGCAGGCGATGACGACGCAGGCCGGACGGATATCGTCGAGCAGGCGTTCAAACAGCGCCAGCAGATGCGCCAGCAGCGCCTCTTCCGGCCAGTCGCCATAGGGAAAGGCGGCATTGTCGGCGATATAGACGAAACGCCGATCCGGCATCAGCATGCGGGCCTCGCGCAGAACAGTCAGCCCGCCGATCCCTGAATCGAATATCAGAACCGGCCCCTCGCGCGCCTCAGCCATCGCTGCCCTCACCGCCGCGCGGGCTCTTGCGGGTATAGCGGTCGAGCGATGAAATCACCCCACGCAGCAGATGGATTTCCTGCATGCTCATGGCGCGCCGCGTAAATACCGAACGCAGATTGTCGATCATGCGCGGCTTCTTGTCGGCGGGCCGGAAATAGCCGCGCGCATCGAGCGCGTCTTCCAGATGGCCGAAAAAGCCGAACAGGTCCTGCTTGGTCGCCGGCGTCTGGTCAACAGGCTGAAACGCCGTCCGGCTTTCATCCTCCATGCCGGATTTCATCCATTCATAGGACATCAGCAGCACGGCCTGAGCGATATTCAGCGAGGCGAAGGCGGGATTGACCGGAAAGGTCACGATCTCGTCGGCCATGCCGACCTCTTCATTGTTGAGGCCCCAGCGCTCGCGGCCGAACAGGATGCCGGTGCGCTCGCCGCCACGATAGCGTTGGCGCAGTGTTTTGGCGGCAACGCCCGGTCCCCGCACAGGCTTGTATCCGTCGCGGCTTCTGGCGGTGGTGGCGTAGACGAAATTGAGATCGGCAATCGCATCGGCAAGGGTGTCGTGAACCGTCGCCCCATCGATCACGTGATCGGCCTTGGAGGCGGCAGCCCGCGCGGTATCACTCGGCCAGCCGTCGCGCGGATCGACAAGGCGCAGTTCCGCAAGCCCGAAATTGGCCATGGCGCGCGCCACCATGCCGATATTCTCGCCAAGCTGCGGGTTCACCAGAATGATCACCGGTCCTTCGGCGATGAGCGGAAGCTCGCTGTTCGTGCCTGCCATGGCATCCTTCTTCAATTCATTCAGACGATGCGGCTTATCGCTCCGCGCGCCCGCGATTGCAAGGAAAAGGCTGCGAACATCTTTGGCACCCGCTCATTCCGGCAAGGTCATATGACCATGCTCGTCAAGCGGCGAAAACGGATTATAGGCCACCTCCCACAAATGGCCTTCGGGGTCGGCGAAATAGCCGCTGTAACCGCCCCAGAACACTGCCTCGCCCGGCTTCACCAAGGTTGCGCCGCAGCGTTCGGCAAAGGCGATGGTTTCATCCACCGCGACTTGCGAGGAGACATTGTAGGCAAGCGCCACACCGGAAAAGGCGGGCTTGTCAGCCGGCGCACCGGAAAGCCCGGCGTCTTGCGCCAGCGCCTTACGCCCGAAAAGCCCGAGCACGATGCCGTCGAGGCCGAAAAAAACTGACGCCGTCCTGAGACGCCGATGACCGTTTCCAGCCAAGCCTTTCGTAAAAGGCCGTCGCTGCCGCCAGATCATCCACACCGAGCGTGATCATGCTGATCCTGCGCTGAAGCGCCATGAAACTCTCCCATATCTGTCATTTTTTGTTCTTTATATGTTCCATATTTTCGCCAAAAGCGCCAGCGCTATGTGCTATCCTTCGATGACCGGAAGGCTGATCCAGGCCGCAAACCGGCCGTCATATATACGGTATCATAATACCAATATTTTAAGCCATTGAAAAACAATGGAAATACATTCCATAAGCGTCATATTGGCGCTTGACCTTCCGCAAGCCTGTCTCTATACAACCGCGAGCACATGCGCCCGTCGCATATGCCACGCTTGGGGTTCCCCAAGTAAAGCAACAAAAAACGTCCGCCCTTCGGGGTCGGAATGAAATCGAGAGTATCAGAAAATGGTTACCTTCTCCCAGAAGCCTGAAGAGGTGGAAAAGAAGTGGATCGTGATTGATGCCGAAGGTCTCGTCCTCGGCCGTCTCGCTTCGCTCGTTGCCATGCGTCTGCGCGGCAAGCACAAAGCCACCTTCACCCCGCATGTCGACGACGGCGACAACGTCATCGTCATCAATGCCGAAAAGGTCGCGATGACCGGCAAGAAGTACAACGACAAGATGTACTACTGGCACACCGGCTATCCCGGCGGCATCAAGGAGCGCAATGCGCGCCAGATCATCGAAGGCCGCTTCCCCGAGCGCGTCATCGAAAAGGCTGTCGAGCGCATGGTTCCGCGCGGTCCGCTTGGCCGTCGCCAGATGAAGAACCTGCGCGTTTACGCCGGCACCAACCACCCGCATGAAGCCCAGCAGCCCGAAGTTCTCGACGTTGCCAAGCTCAACAAGAAGAATGTAAGGAGCGCTTAATGGCTGACCTGTCCGATCTGAAGACGCTGGGCGATGTCGCCACGGCCTCCGAAGCCCCCGCAGCCCCCGTTCACGAACGCAAGGTTGACGATCTCGGCCGCGCCTATGCCACCGGCAAGCGCAAGGACGCCGTCGCCCGCGTATGGGTGAAGGCCGGTTCCGGCAAGATCACCGTCAATGGCAAGGACTTCACCGACTATTTCGGTCGTCCGGTTCTGCAGATGATCCTGCAGCAGCCGATCGTCGTAACCGAACGTACCGGTCAGTTCGATATCGTTGCCACGGTTACCGGCGGCGGCCTCTCCGGCCAGGCCGGTGCTGTACGTCACGGCATCTCCAAGGCACTGACCTATTTCGAACCGGAACTGCGCGCCGTGCTGAAGAAGGGTGGTTTCCTCACCCGCGACAGCCGCGTCGTCGAGCGCAAGAAGTACGGCCGCGCGAAAGCCCGCCGTTCCTTCCAGTTCTCCAAGCGCTGATTTAAAAAGCCGCTTCTGTTTACGAAAAGGGCCGCAATCGCGGCCCTTTTTGCTATCCGGCTTGCGGCTACAGCCTGTTCTTGTCTTTCAGCACCTGAAGGGTCACCTCCGCAGCCCGCCTGCCGGGCGAAACCGCGGTACGCATCTGCTGCCAGACCCCGTCAAACCCTTCGAGCATGGTGTTTCGCTGCGGCGTGTCGCGCGTCAGGAGCTCCATCCAACGGGCCAGCGCCCCTGCCCGCATCGTGTCATCGAAATATTCCGGAACCAGCGGCTTGTCGGCAATCAGGTTCGGCAGCGATGCCGACCAGATGCTGATCTTCTTCAGCATGAACCGGCCGATGAAATCCGCCTTGTAGGCCGAAATCACCGGAATGCCGGAGAGCGCCAGCTCCAGCACCACCGTGCCGGAGGCCGCCACGGCCGCATGGGCCTCGCTGAAGGCTTTCCATTTGGCCGCATCGCCGACGACAAGCTCCGGTTTCACCGGCCAGTCGGCAATCGCCGCGCGCACCAGTTCCTCCCTGCGGGTCACTGTCGGCAGCACGAAACGGGGCATCGCATTGCGCTCCGCGTAAATCCGCGCAACATCCCGGAAGACCGGTGTGAGACTTTTGATCTCGCCGGCGCGCGAGCCGGGAAGCAGCAGGATGGTCGGCGGCGTGCCCGCAGCCGGAAGGGCGGAACTCTGCCGGGCGGCGATCACGCCCGGCTCTTCGCTCAGCCGATGTCCGACAAAGCTGGTTTCCGGCCCGCCCAGCCGTTTCATGGCTTCCGGCTCGAACGGCAGCACCGCCAGCACGTGGTCGACATAGGCCAGCATGTCGCGCGCGCGGTGTTCCTTCCACGCCCACACGCTGGGGCAGACATAATTGACCACCGGCAGATCCGGCAGCGCCTTTTTTACCCGTTTTGCCACCCGGTGGGTGAAATCCGGGCTGTCGATGATCACCAGAACGTCCGGCCGTGCCGCAATCAGCGCATCGGCCGTCTGGCGAATGCGCCTGATCAGCTGCGGCAGCCGCGCAATCACCTGGGTAAACCCCATGATCGACAGCTCGGAATAATCAAACAGCGAATCGAGCCCCTCGGCGCCAAGCGCATCGCCGCCAACCCCGACAAGCTCAACGTCACCGGTATGAATCGTCTTCAGGGCTGCAATCAGGTCGCCGCCAAGCAGATCGCCCGAAACCTCACCTGCAATCACGCCGATCTTCAAAGTTTTCGACATGGCTTCACTCCCATGAAGAGATTGGTTCACGACGCGGGCGCAGCGATCTCGTCCGGCTCGAGCCCGTAAAGGAAAAGCCCTGCCCTGTCGGCTTCCGCAATGGTTTCCGCGCGATCCAGCACCAGTGCGCGTCCGGCCTCCACCGCGATACCGCCAAGGCCTGCGGCCGATGCCGCACGCACGGTTTCCGGGCCAATCGACGGCAGGTCGGCGCGCAGATCCTGCTGGGGTTTGCACAGTTTGACAAGCGCGCCCCGGTGCTTTCGTGATATCCGTCCGCTTTCACGCATTGTGCGGACCCGTTCCAACATCTGGTCGGTTCCTTCAGCGCCTTCAAGCGCGACAACCCGGCCGCCAAGGCTGACCGCCCCCTGGCCGATATCCATCGCGCCGATGGTCCGCGCTGCTTCGGCCGCCGCCCGAATATCGCCAATCGCCTCGCGATCCGGCGCAACGGTGCCCAGCACGCCCGTTGTTGCCAGAAGATCGCCGGCAATCGCCTGTGCTGCGATGATTTCGAAGCCATGGCGCTCGAAAAGGTCGATTACCATGCGCAGCACCTTGTCATCGCCGCCGCTTTTCAGCTTTTTCAAAATCGAGGGAAGCGACAGAAATACACGCGCGGTCGGCCTGAGGCCGAAAAGGTCCGGCCGCGTCGTCACACCGCCCGACAGCACAACTTTCCGTATGCCGCGTTTCTGGAGGGCGGTGACGACCGGCCGGAACGCGCCAATATCGGCCTCCATATGGTCAAAATCGGTCCAGTCATGGCTGCGTTCGCTGCGCAGCTGAATGATGAAGGGCGGTGTGCCGGCCTGACGCGCGGCCTCGGCGACATAAAACGGCAGACGGCCGTTTCCGGCGATGATCGCGACCGGCTCCGATCCGGAAGCCGATGCCGCACTCACGCCTTGCTGCCCCGCCGCCTGGAGCCGGGCGTCGTCAAAGCCCGCTCGCTGTCGCGGTCAAGAACGAAGTCGATGATTTCGCGGGCAGCGCCTTCCGCCTCATCCCCGCTCTCAAGCAGGGCGCGGGCGTTGCCGATGACCGTGCCGGCAGCGAAAATCGCCTGATAGGCCCTGCGAACGGCATGGATCTCGCCCTTGCTCATACCGGCGCGCTGCATGCCGACCACATTGAGCCCCCCCATGAACGCCGGATTGTCGACCACCATGGCATAGGGAATCACGTCGTTGACCACGCCGGCGAGCCCGCCGATGAATGCCTGCCGCCCGATCTGCACGAACTGATGGATCGCCGCGCCGCCGCTCAGGATCACCCGGTCATGAACCGTCGCATGGCCGCCGACCATGACATTGTTCGACAGGATCACATTATTGCCGATGCGGCAGTCGTGCCCGACATGGGAATTGGCCAGAAACAGGTTGTCATGGCCAACAACGGTTTCACCGCCACCGTGGGACGAGCCGGTATTGATAGTCACGCCTTCACGGAAGACGCAGTTGCGGCCGACTTCAAGCCGTGTCTGGCTGCCGTCATGACGGATGCTTTGCGGTGCACCGCCGATCACCGCCATGGGAAACACCTGGCAGTCGTCGCCCAGCCGTGTCGCCCCCTCCACCACCGCATGGTGCAGAAGCTTCACATTGTCGCCGAGCACAGCATTGGCGCCGACGTAACAGAACGCGCCGATTTCGGCGTGCTCACCAATCACGGCTCCGTCCTCGACAATCGCGCGGCTGTCGATTTTTGCGGAGCTGGCAATATTGGTCATTCTTCGTCCTTGCGCACCATCATGGCACCGATATCAGCCTCGGCGACAAGCTGGTCGTTGACAAGCGCCTCGCAGTGGAACTTCCACACGCGGCGGCGCTGTTTCTGTTTGACGACCTTGTAATACACCTGATCTCCCGGCACCACCGGCTTGCGGAAACGGGCATTGTCTATCGTCATGAAATACACGAGATTGTCGACTTCATTGGCCTTGTGAGCACAGATCGCGCCCGCCGTCTGAGCCATTCCCTCGACAAGAAGAACGCCGGGCATGATCGGCATTTCCGGGAAATGCCCCTGGAAATGCGGCTCGTTGGCCGTGACATTCTTGATTCCAACCGCGCTTTCGTCGCCTTCAATCTCGACAATGCGGTCTACCAGCAGAAAAGGGTAACGATGAGGCAGGAACTTCATGATTTCCAGAAGATCCATCGTCCCCAACGTTTCTTTCGTTTCTTCACTCACCTTTTTTGTCTCCCGATTTCGCTGACTGCCGTGCGATCTCTGCCACTTCTTTCAGATAATCCCGGATCGGCCGTGCGGGATTCCCCCCTATCCGGTCTCCCGCAGGCACAGAGTTCAGCACACCGCTCTTGCCGGCGATCTGCGCGCCACTGCCAATTTCGATATGGCCATTGATACCGGTCTGCCCGCCGATCATCACTCCGTCGCCGATCCTGGTGCTGCCTGCAACACCCGACTGGCTCACGATACCGCAATGCCGGCCGATCTGCACATTATGGCCGATCTGCACCAGATTATCGATCTTGGTGCCTTCGCCGATGACCGTGTCGTCCATCGCGCCACGGTCGATCGTGGTATTGGCCCCGATTTCAACATCGTCCTGAATGATGACCCGGCCGACCTGCGGCAGCTTCACCATGCCCGTCGGTCCCGGCGCATAGCCGAACCCGTCCTGACCGATGCGCGCACCGGTATGGATGATGACATTGTTGCCGATCAGTGCATTGGACACCGAAACATGCGCGCCGAGCGTGACATTGCGGCCGATCTTCACATCGGCGCCGACCACGGCGCCGCACAGAACCCGCGAACCCGCGCCAATCACAGCACGCGCGCCGATCACCGCAAACGGCTCGATCTGAACGCTTTTCTCGATAACAGCCGTATCGTCAACAACCGCCTGCGGTGAAATGCCGGCCTGACGGTTCAACGCGGCCTGCGGACGCATCGCGGCCGGATAGAGCTGAGCCGCCGCACGCGCAAAGGCAAGCTGCGGCGCATCTGAAACAAGCGCCGGCAGCTCTGCCGGAATATGCTTTTTAAGGTCGGGAGAACAGAACACCGCCGCCGCACGACAGGTTTTCAGCTGATCGATATTGCTGCGCGAAAGGATGTAACAGATATCGTAGGGCCCTGCCCGATAGATCGGTGACACCGATTCAACCATACGGTCGCCGCTATCCGGTTTAGACAACACCGACCCGGTGCGCTCAGCCAATACGTCGAGACGAATTGACTGCCGCGCACCGAAAAACTGGTTCTGATCCATTTTTCTCTCCAGAACAGTGACGAAATAAGCTCTGGACAGGGAGATCAGAACGAGTTGGCAATTCCGAAGCGGAAATGCTGGGTCTCGTCGAAATCTTCCTTGGCGAACGGAACGGCGTAATCGAAGCGAAGATCGCCGAAAGGCGAGTTCCAGATCAGACCGATACCGGCAGACGCGCGGACCGCAAAGTCCGTACCCTCGATAGCCGTATTGTTAACCTCAACGGCGTTGCCCCAGGCCGAACCGGCGTCGACATACGCTGCACCACGCAGGTTGATGTCTTCCGGAATGAGCGGAAGCGGGAAGTTCGCCTCAGCCGAAATGGTCGCATAATACTGTGCCCCGAGCGCATCACCCTGCTGCACCGTGCGCGGACCAATACCGTTCTGCTTGAAGCCGCGGATTTCCTGACCACCGATGGTGAACTGGTCGAACACATTCAGATCATCATCGAAGGGCGTTACGAAACCACCGCGTCCCGTCAGCGAGCCGATGATATCCGCCTGATCCGAAATCATCTGATACCAGCGGACCTTACCGGTCATCGCGTAATAGTGCGAATCGCCGCCAAGACCAGCGACCGTATTGGTCAGGTTGGCCAGAACGCCTTCACGCGGCAGCTGCCGGCTATCAACACTCGAGAAGTCGAAGGACTGCTCGACCGACGATACGGTCCAGGGGCTGCCATTGACCAGATCCTGGAACACCGGAGACAGATTGTTCGGGTTTTCCCAATCGCCGGCACCATCATATTCGAACTGCTGATAGACATATTTGATGGTCGAGCTGAGATCGTCGGTCAGCGGCGCCGTCAGGCGGATATCGCCGGCCGTCTCGGCATAGGTGTAGTAATCCTGCGAAGCCGAATAGGAGCGATACAGATCGAAACCGGCCGCCACGCGATAGCCCAGGAAGAAGGGTTCGGTGAAGGAGAAGTTGTAGATCTGCGAATCGTCGTCACCAAGACCGGCCGATGCGCGGATGAACTGGCCACGTCCGAGGAAGTTGCGTTCCTGAACCGAGAGTTCGAGAACCAGCGAGTCACCTTCGGCATCGTAGCCGGCGCCGACCGAGAACGAACCTGTCGGCTCGTCGGTCACATCGACGACCAGGACGACGCGGTCCGGCGCGCTGCCCGGCTGGGTGGTGATGCTGACATCACTGAAATAGCCGAGCGCTTCCAGACGCCGCTTGGTGCGTGCGATCATCTCGCGGTTATAGGCATCGCCTTCGGCCAGTTCGAACTCACGCCGAATGACGTAGTCACGCGTACGCGTATTGCCGACAATGTCGATGCGCTCGATATAGGCCCGGACGCCCTGATCGATCTCGTAATTCACCGACAATGTGTCATTGCTGAAGTTACGGTCGCCGCGCGGCGTGACCTGCGCGAACGGATACCCCTGGGAAGAAACCGATGCGGCGATCGATTCGGAGGTCTTCTGAATATCGTCGGCATCATAAATCTTGCCGGCCTTGGTCTTGATGTCACCCTTCAACGTGGCGGTATCGACACCTTCAACCGTCGATGCAACGCCGATATCACCGAAACGATAACGATCGCCCTCGGAAATGTTGAACGTGATCGAATAGGAATTGTCTTCCTCGCTATAATCCACATCCGTGGAGATCAGGCGATAATCGGGGAAGCCGTGATTGTTATAGAAATCACGCAGAAGCTGTTCGTCATGACGCAGCTTGTCGGGATTGTAGATATCCTTGCGCGTCAGGAACGACAGCGGCGTCGAGCGCTTTGTGGAAATCACCGAGGCCAGACGAGAATCGCCGAATGTGTTGTTGCCTTCGAAATTGATCTTGCGGGTCTTGGTCCGCCCACCCTCATCGATGACAAAGGCAACGTTGACCCTGTTGTCCTGAACGGTCGCGGTATCAATGCTGACCTCAACGTCGGAACGGCCGATCTGCGAATAGGCGTCCTTGATGCGCTGGGCATCAAGCTCGGCCTGCGCCCTGTTGAACGGACCAAGCGAATGCAGCTGCACGACGCCCTGAAGCTTCTTGTCGTCAACCTTGCGGTTGCCGTTGAAGACGACCTGGTTGATCAGCTGGTTCTCGGTCACGTTCACAACGAGCGTCGAACCGGAAACCGAAATCTTGACGTCGGAGAAATAGCCCGAGCTGTAAAGATTGCGAATGGACTGGTTGATATCGGCGTCGGTGAAGCTGCGGCCCGGCTGAATCGTCAACTTGGAGCGGATCGCATCCGAACCGGCCTGATTGGTGCCATTGACGACAATATTACTCACAACAGCAGCGTAAGCGCTCGAGGGCAAGGCAACAGCAGCAACAATCCCCCCGGAAGCAGCGACAGCCAACGAAAGCGCCGCACCTGAAACTGTGTTCAAAAATCTTGAACCGGCCATGCTATTATCTACCCTTTATGATCGCTCAATATCAGCGTTTTAGAGGTTTTCCCGTCTTTTGTTCTAAAGACTTCACACCTCCACGCAATAGAAAGCCGCCCGACTTTTGCAACTTCCGCCCCAAGCGTGGCCAAATCGCCACGTTCTTTTCACAATATGGTAAACGGAAGGCTACAATAACCGAAACGTATCTACTGCGCTTCTCCTATCATCTCCTACGCCAAAGGCAAGGCCACATTCGCACACTCCCCCCTTCGCCACAAGATCATTCACATCTGCTTTAGCCAAACAGTCTCAAAGGGTTAAAAACGGAATGTCTCAACCCATCCGGCCAATTGTGTCGTTCCAGGTGGCGAAAACCATCAGCGCAAGCACCAGGAACAATCCGATGCGGAAGGCAAATTCCTGAACCCTGACCGACAGCGGACGCCCGCGCACGGCCTCGATTACGTAAAACAGCAGATGGCCGCCATCCAGCATGGGCACCGGCAACAGATTGAACAGACCGACGGAGACAGACAGAATCGCGGCAAAATTGGCAAAGGCGACAATCCCGAGCGATGCCATCTGCCCGGCCATTGTCGCCACCCGCACAGGTCCGCCGATCTGATCGGCCTTCATGCGGCCGGCAAAAACGTTGGTGATATAGTCATAGGTGCTGACGACGATGTGCCAGCTCTGCAGCGCGCCCTGTCCGATCGCTTCAAGCGGCTGATAGCGCTCGACCCGGAAATTACCCGAATCGCGGGTGCCCACCACACCGATCCGGCCAAGCTCCATCGCGTTTCCGAACTGGTCCTGCTCCTCGATGCGTTCCGGCACCACCGTGAGATCGACCGGCGCACCGTCGCGTTCCACCGTCACGTGGATGGGAACGCCGGGTCGCACGCTGACATAGCGCACCACTGCATCGAAGGTTCCGACCTTCTGGCCATCGAGCGACATCATGATATCGCCGGGCTGTATCCCGGCTTTGGCCGCCGGGCTGTCGGCAACGACCTCACCAACGACGGGATCGGAAACACCGCGGCCGTAAACAGAGAAGATGACCGCAAAAATGGCGATTGCCAGCAGGAAATTCGCTATCGGACCGGCGGCAACAGTCAGCGTCCGTTTCCACAGCGCCGCGCCGTTGAAGGTCTTTGCGCGCTCCTCGGGCGGCATCGCGTCCACACCGGCAAAATCGGGGCGGCTGGCCGCGTCCTCGTCACCGTAAAAGCGCACATAGCCGCCAAGCGGTATCGCGCACAGCTTCCAACGAGTGCCATGCTTGTCGGTTCGCCCGACAATCTCCGGGCCGAAACCGAGCGAAAACGCCAGAATGCGAATTCCGCACCAGCGCGCCACCAGATAGTGCCCCAGCTCGTGAAAGAAGACGAGAAAGGAGATCGCCACCAGAAAGGCAACGATCATTCCCGGTGCGTTTGTAAAACCGATACCCAATTCAGGCTCCATGAACGGGCGGCAGGGCCATCAGGCCACTCCACCGAAAAAGCACCGCGCCGACGCTGTCGCCCGTGCCGGACAGCATGGCGAAACCGGCCAAGATAAACATCGCGAATGCGGCGGCGACAAGTCCGTCCACACGATCCATCACCCCGCCATGGCCGGGAATGAGATGGCTGGAATCCTTGGCGCCACACCGCCGTTTAAGCGCTGATTCGAACAGGTCGCCGGCCTGGCTGACCGCTGACAGCACCACCGCCAGCAAGGCCAGAAGCACCGACGGCCTGCCGCCATAGGCAACACAAAGGCCAAGCGCGGCGGCAACACCGAAGACTGTACCGCCAATGGCGCCGGACCAGGTTTTGCCGGGCGAGATCGCAGGGGCAAGCTTGGGACCGCCAAACGTACGCCCGACGAAATAGGCCATGATGTCTGTCGACCAGACGACGGCAAAGATGAACAGGGTCGCGTAAAGACCTCCAGCGCTACCGCTTCTGATGGCGGCAAGCGAGACCATCGCCGCACCGGCATAGAGGAGCGCGCCGCCAAACCACAGCGGGACCGGTCTGCTGCGGCCATACGCCCAAGCGCCACCGGCGGCGATGGCCGAAAGCAACAGCGCGGGCACAAACAATTCCAGGAACGTCAGAATGGCGGTCGCAATCATGACAGCCCAGCCTGACAGCAGAACGGTGATGCTTTCCCCACGCCCGGCCGAAGGCCTGGAACGGCTCATCGCCAGCCATTCGTAAAAAACGAGAAGACCGATGCCGACGGCGAGAAGCAGAAAGGCCGCACCGCCGAACCAGGTCGCAGCCAGAACCGCGAGCGCCAGCACCACGCCCGACATGATCCGCAATTGCAGTTCCCGGCCCATCAGGACCCCGTCATAACAGCGGTCGGCTGGACCACATCGCCGAAGCGACGCGAACGCCGCGCATATTCCCTGAGCGCCTCGTCAAACACGTCCTTGGAAAATTCCGGCCACAGACACGGCAAAAACACCAGTTCGGAATAGGCCGACTGCCACATCAGGAAATTGGAAAGACGCTGTTCTCCGCTGGTGCGGATGATCAGGTCAGGATCGGGGATCCCCGCCGTATCGAGACGTCCGGACACCAGCGCCTCATTAATCTCGTCCGGCGAAATCCGGCCCTCGACCGCGTCACGCGCCAGCGCTGCCGCCGCGCGCGCGATTTCGGCGCGCGAACCATAGTTCACGGCGACGACGACATGGAGGCCGGTATTGTTGCGGGTCAGCTCTTCGGCGTATTCGAGTGCGCCCAGAACCTTGGCACCCAGCCCGTTACGCTCGCCGATCATCTGGAAGCGCATGTTCTGGGCATGATAGTTCTGCAACTCGCGGTGAATGAAGATCGCGATCAGATCCATGATGTCGCGGACTTCATCCTTGGGCCGTTTCCAGTTTTCCGAGGAAAAGGCGAACAGCGTCAGGTGCCCGATTTCGGCGTCCCGCGCCGCCTCAACGGCGCGGCGCACCGCCTCGACACCCTTGCGGTGTCCGAAAATACGCTTCAAACCCCGACCATTCGCCCATCTTCCGTTGCCATCCATAATAATGGCGACGTGATCCGGCTTGGCACTATCTGCGAATGGCGTCATATCGTTGCTCAAATTCTTGAAAAAATGCAGGTTAAAAATCAGACCTGCATGATTTCTTTTTCTTTCTCCGCAAGCAAGTCTTCAATGCGAGAAATCGAACCATCGGTCAATTTCTGCACTTCATCCGACAGCGAACGGCTGTCATCCTGACTGATATCGCCGTCTTTTTCAGCCTTTTTCAGCGCATCCATACCATCGCGTCGAACGTGACGGATCGCAACCTTGGCCTTCTCGGCATATTCATGCGCAACCTTGACCAGCGAACGACGGCGTTCCTCGTTCAGCTCGGGCAGCGGAATGCGCAGATTCTGACCGTCCATGATCGGATTGAGGCCGAGATGCGATTCGCGGATTGCCCGGTCCACTGCGCTCACCATGCCCTTGTCCCAGACATTGACCGACAGCATGCGCGGCTCCGGCACGGTGATGTTGGAAACCTGGTTGAGCGGCACTTTCGAACCATAGGCCTCAACCTGAACCGGGTCCAGAATATTGGCGGAAGCCCGGCCCGTACGCAGCGAGGTAATGTCGCTGACAAAGGCGTTGACGGCGCCTTCCATACGGCGCTCGAGATCTTTCATATCGGTTGCATCGCTCATCATCATTCTCCCGTCTTGCGCCAGACCTGCCCTTGGGGTCGTCGCGCAGTCATCATTCGTCAGTTACGATTGTCTTGCGGCCGCCGCCGGCCAGAATCTGACCGAAACCACCGCGTTCGTGAATGGAAAACACGATAATCGGTATATTGTTCTCCCGTGCCACCGCAACGGCGGCAACATCCATCACCTGCAGGCCACGTTCCAGCACCTGACTGTGTGTCAGCGCTTCGAAGCGTGTGGCCTCCGGATTGGTCTTCGGGTCTGCGGAATAGATACCGTCGACCTGGGTGCCCTTGAAGATCGCCTCCGCACCGATCTCGGCTGCACGCAGGGCTGCTGCTGAATCCGTGGTGAAGAACGGGTTGCCGGTACCGCCGGCAAAGATCACCACCCTGCCCGCATCCATATGCGTGCGTGTGGCGCGCTGGGAAAACGACTGGCAGATCTCCGGCATCGCAATCGCCGACAGCACCACCGTATCCACATCCATCTTGCGCAGGGAGGTCGCCAGCGCCAGTGCGTTGATCACCGTCCCCAGCATGCCCATGTGGTCGCCGGTGACGCGTTCGCCACCCTTGGAGGCCACCGCAACGCCGCGGAAGATATTGCCGCCGCCAACCACGATCCCGACCTCGACGCCCATGGCGCGGACCTCGGCGATATCGGAGGCAATCCGGTCAGCAACGTTGACATCGATACCAAAGCCCTGATTGCCCATCAGGGCCTCACCGGAAACCTTCAGCAAAACACGCCTGAAAATCGGATTCGTCAAAACCACAAACTCCTAAAAAGCAATGCCATCCGGATACACGAAGGGCGCCGCAATGTCACGCAGCGCCCTTCAAATTACCAGCCGTTGGACGATCAGCCCTTGGCGGTTGCAGCAACCTCGGCAGCGAAGTCGCTCTCTTCCTTCTCAACGCCTTCACCAAGCGCCAGACGGGCAATGGCGGCAACCTTGATCGGTGCGCCGGCTTCCTTCTCGGCTTCCTTGACAGCTTCCTCGACCGTCAGGTCGGGGTTGATGACGAAGGACTGCGACAGAAGCGCGACTTCCTCGAAGAACTTGCGCATGCGGCCTTCAACCATCTTTTCGGCGATGTTGGCGGGCTTGCCGGATTCCTTGGCCTGCTCCAGGAAAACCGCACGTTCGCGGTCGGCAACATCCTTGTCGACTTCCTCGGCGCGCACAGCAAGCGGGTTGGTCGCGGCAACGTGCATGGCAACCTGACGGCCGATGGCGGCCAGCACAGCCTTGTCGCCTTCCGATTCCAGTGCAACCAGAACGCCGAGCTTGCCAAGACCGTCGGCAACGGCATTGTGCATGTAGGTGGCAACGACGCCCGAGCCGACCGAAAGCTTGGCGGCGCGGCGCAGCGTCATGTTTTCGCCGATCGTGCCGATTGCATCCTTGATGCTGTCAGCAACGCTCTTGCCGGTTGCCGGATAGGTCGCAGCGCCGATCGCATCGACGGAACCGTCGGTCGACAGCGCAACTTCGGCAACGCCGGAAACCATGGTCTGGAACGCTTCGTTGCGGGCAACGAAGTCGGTCTCGGAGTTGATTTCAACGACAACAGCTTCCGTGTCGCCGCCAGCAAAGCCGATCAGGCCTTCGGCGGCCGTGCGATCCGACTTCTTGTCGGCCTTGGAAATGCCCTTGGCGCGCAGCCAGTCGATGGCCGCTTCCATGTCGCCGTCATTTTCGGTGAGCGCCTTTTTGCAATCCATCATGCCTGCGCCGCTCTTTTCGCGCAGTTCCTTCACCATTGCAGCCGTAATCGTGCTCATAACTTGCCTCTCGTCCATTCGCTTAGCAGCGTTGTCGCATCAAAACGCCGCCGGTTGGGCAACGAAGTGTACCCGTACTGTGACAGGGTGATGAAACCCCTGCGGCAGACCGACAAGGCCCGCCGGCTCAAATTCTTGCAGGAAGCGCACCGGCAACACCGATGCGCTTCTGAGCATACAGAGCGGGCCGCGGTCTGACCGCAGCCCTTTTACCCTGAAACTTACTCTGCCGGCTTTTCGGCAGAGGCGTCTTCGGCAGGCGCTTCAGCCGGAGCTTCGGCTTCGTCCTCAAGCGCGGTTTCGGCGGGCGCTTCGGAAGCTGCACCGAGATCGACGCCCTGTGCGCCCTGCTGGCGGGCGATACCGTCAATGGCTGCGCGCGAGATCAGGTCGCAGTAAAGGGCAATCGCGCGCGAGGCGTCGTCATTGCCGGGGATCGGGTAATCGACTTCATCCGGATCGCAGTTGGAATCGACGATCGCGACAACCGGAATGCCAAGACGCTTGGCTTCTTCGATGGCGATCTTTTCCTTGTTGGTGTCGATGATGACGATCAGGTCCGGAACACCGCCCATGTCGCGGATACCGCCAAGAGCGCGGTCGAGCTTTTCACGCTCGCGGTCGAGGTTCAGGCGTTCCTTCTTGGTGAAGCCCTGTGCCTCGTTGGCGAGGATTTCGTCAAGCTTGCGCAGACGCTGGATCGAGTTGGAAATCGTGCGCCAGTTGGTCAGCATACCGCCGAGCCAGCGGGAGTTGACGTAGTACTGGGCCGAACGCTGAGCCGAATCGGCAACGATCTCGGAGGCCTGACGCTTGGTGCCGACCATCAGAACGCGGCCATTGCGGGCAACGGTGTCGGAAACGACCTGCAGGGCGCGCGACAGCATCGGCACCGTCTGGGCGAGATCGAGAATGTGGATGTTGTTGCGGTCGCCAAAGATGTAGGGCTTCATCTTCGGGTTCCAGCGGTGGGTCTGGTGACCAAAATGAACGCCTGCCTCAAGCAGCTGGCGCATGGTAAAGTCGGGCAATGCCATTGCCTTTTCTCCTTTTCCGGTTGAACCTCCGCAGACCTCAAGACCAGACACCAAAATGCCTGTCACCGGCGGAACATCCCGGATTTCTCCCGGAACACCCCATGGCCTGCGTGTGGAATGAGGGCGCGATACCCGGTTTTTCAGGAAATTGCAAGAGCTTCGGCCGACCGACGTGCGATCTGGCACGCTCTGGCCTAAAAACCGTCTTCAGGGCCTGACCGAAAGTGCTGCCGACGCGGTTTCGCACGGCGCGCGTTCAAGCTTTTCCAGTTTGGTCAGTTTTCCCGCGATCTTGAAATTGCCGAAATCCATCAGCAGATCGCGACCGACCCCGTCAGCGGAGATCAGCATCGAAATCGCATAATCAGGCGTTTCGTCGCCGCTCATTTTGCCCAACGAAAAATAGGCCGAGGTTATCGGCCAGCGCGCCTCGCCGTCTTTTCCCTCGCGGCGGTCGCCGATAACGGTCACTGCGCGCATGGCATCCTCGCCCGAACCGTCAAACGAGGTCGCCTCATAGGTGCGGCGGCCATCTTCCGCCGCCAGAATGACATTGGCCATGTATTCCGTCGGGAATTCGGCATCCTGCAATTCGACCGGCTGCGTATCATCGCCGCCGAATGTGACGGAAACTGCGCCCTTGCCCGTGCGCCGCGCCTCGCCGACGGTTTCCGACTGCAGCGAAAAATCCGAAAACAGCGTGTTGGAAAAGGCCAGCGCCCCGTGATCTTCGAATGAAGATGAAACCTGGTCGGTGACCAGTGAACCACTTTCGCGGACAACATCGGTGACCATCCGCATTTCAGTGGTGTAGCCGGCACAGTCGCTGCCGGAAAACAGATAGACGAAGCGGCCCGAAAGCCCCTCGATTCCCGATTGGGCCGAGGCCCGGTCCAGCGAAAGCTCATAGACCGCACGGTGCGGCAACAGGGAAACGCCGGAGGCAGACGGACCGGCTGCCAACGCCCCCACCGCCAGAGTGGTCCAGAAAATTCCCGTCGCCGCTAATATCCGCATCTATATTCCCCTTGGCTTTGTAACCCAAGTGTATAGAAATGTGTCCGTTCTGCCAATTGTTGATACATTCCTTTCATCAGCCGGAGTCGAATATGTCCGAAACCGTTTCAGATCGCCTCAAAGCCCTCTCCATCACGCTTCCCGCAGCCTCCGCGCCCGCCGCCAATTACCTCCCCTTCGCCGCCACCGAAAACCTGCTGTTCATCTCCGGTCAGTTGCCGACGGAAAACGGCAGAATGGTCGCCACAGGACATCTCGGCGCCGATGTTTCGCTGGAAGACGGACAGAAGGCCGCACGCGCCTGCGCCATCAACATCATCGCCCAGATCAATGCAGCGCTTGACGGCGATCTTGACCGGGTCAAACGCGTGTTGAAGCTGTCGGGCTTCGTGGCCTCCGCGCCGGACTTCACGGACCAGCATCTGGTCATAAATGGCGCCTCCGACCTGATTGCCGCGGTCTTCGGCGATGCGAGCAAGCACAGCCGCGCTGCCGTCGGCATGGCCGCGCTGCCGCTGAACGCCGCCGTTGAAATCGATGCAATCGTGGAGATCGCCTGACATGCGATGCCATGACTGGCTGACGGCCCGGCCGATTGCCCATCGCGGCTATCACGACATGAACGAGGCGATCTGGGAAAACACGCTTCCCGCCTTTGCCCGCGCCATCGACAACGACCTGGCCATCGAGTGCGACATTCGCCTTTCGGCCGACGGCAAGGTGATCGTGTTTCATGACGACGATCTCGTGCGACTTTGCGGGCGTTCCGACACCATCGAATCGCTCGGCGCGGCGGAGATCGAAACAATAAATGTCGGCACGTCAGGGGCGACCATCCCGCGCCTTGAGGCCCTGCTTGAGGCGACCGATGGCCGTGTGCCGCTCGTCATCGAGCTGAAATCAGGACCGACGGACCCGGACCGCTTCGCAGCCACCGTGCTGGCCGCGATGAAGAACTATGCCGGCTCTCACGCGCTGATGAGCTTCGATGCCGGGATATTGGCGGCGCTGAAGGCGGCAGGCGCCACCTGCCCGCTCGGGCTGACCGCCAACGGCCACACACCGGAAAAATTCGAGGCACACCGCCGCGCCATGACGATCGGTCTTGATTTTGTCTCCTATTATTATGATGATCTGCCCAACGACTTCGTCGCGGGCCTGCGCGATAACGGCGTGCCGGTCATCACCTGGACCGTTCGCAATGCCCGCGCCCGCCAGATCACATTCCAATATGCCGATCAGATGACATTCGAGGGGTTCGATACCGCGTGACTGACCGGCGACGAGAGTTCTGTTGAGCGAAAACCTGCAAATCCGGATTGAAAACAGCTTCACCGCCATTGCCCCGGAGCAATGGGACGCGCTCATGGGCGTTCGCCCGGGGCTGGACGGTGCGGGCTATAACCCGTTTCTGTCCCACGCCTATCTTTCATCGCTGGAAGAATCAGGCTCGGCCTGCGCTCAGACCGGCTGGCTTGGCCATCATCTCCTGCTGGAGACGGAAGACGGCAAGCTGATCGGCGCCCTGCCCGCCTATCTGAAGAACCACAGCCAGGGCGAATATGTGTTCGACCATGGCTGGGCGGATGCCTTCGAGCGCGCCGGCGGGCATTATTATCCCAAGCTTCAGGCCTCGCTGCCGTTTACGCCAGCAACCGCGCCCCATCTTCTGGTGCGCGAGGGCTATGACAAGCCCACCGTGCAAAAGGTGCTGGCCGAGGCGCTGATGACGGTGAGCGACCGTCTCGATGTCTCCTCTGCCCATGTGACCTTCGTGCCGGAGGAGGAGACGGCCGTCTTCGATGATGCCGGTTATCTGCATCGCACCGACCAGCAGTTTCATTTTCTCAATCAGGGCTATGCGGCTTACGCGGATTTTCTCGAGACACTGGCTTCACGCAAGCGCAAGGCGCTGAAGAAGGAACGCCGGGTGGCGCTCGAGGCCGGCATCACCATTGACTGGCTGACCGGAGACGACCTGACAGAAGACATCTGGGACCAGTTCTTCGAATTCTACATGGATACCGGCAGCCGCAAATGGGGCAGGCCATACCTGACGCGCGAATTCTATTCGCTGATCGGCGAACGCATGGCGCGCGATATTCTTCTCGTCATGGCAAAGCGCGACGGCCGCTATATCGCCGGCGCGATCAACTTCATCGGGTCCGACGCGCTTTTCGGCCGCCACTGGGGCTGTGTCGAGGATCATCGCTTTCTGCATTTCGAGGTTTGCTATCATCAGGCCATCGATTTCGCCATCGCCAACAATCTCGCCCGTGTCGAGGCCGGCGCCCAGGGCGAGCACAAGCTGGCGCGCGGCTATGTTCCCGTCACCACCCATTCCGCGCACTACATCACCCATGAAGGCTTGCGAAACGCGGTGGCCGAATTTCTCGTTCACGAACGGGAAGACGTTGCCCATTTCAACGATATCCTGAGCGCACATGCGCCCTACAAGAAGAGCGAATGACGCAAGCCCGCTTGCAAAAGGGAGTGAATACCATGGCAGACGAAACCCACATTGCCGAATATGACGACGACAATATCTTCGCGAAGATCCTGCGCGGCGAGATACCGGCCACCAGGCTTTACGAGGATGACGACGTGATTGCCATCATGGATGTGATGCCGCAGGCGCCGGGACATGTTCTGGTGATCCCGCGCAAGCCGTCACGCAATCTGCTGGACGCCGATCCGGTGGTTGTCGGCAAGGCCATGGCCGTGGTCCAGAAAATGGCCCGCGCCGTCAAGACCGCGTTCGCAGCCGACGGCGTTTTCATCGCCCAGTTCAACGAGCCGGCCGCCGGCCAAACCGTGTTTCACCTGCATTTCCATGTCATCCCGCGGCACGAAGGCGTGGACCTCAAGCGGCATTCGGGCGTTATGGAAGACAGTGCGGTGCTTTCGGCCAATGCCGAAAAGATCCGGGAGCAGCTTTAACAACCCGACGGGAGAACGATGGAAGCCCTGATTGACGATATCACCACCACAGGCGGTCGCGAAAATCTTGTCTTCTTCGTCCGGCTTATGGGCGCGGCGCTGTTCGGCGGGCTGATCGGGCTTGAACGGGAGATGCAGAACCGCTCGGCCGGTCTGCGCACCCACATTCTCGTCAGCCTTGCCGCTGCCCTGTTTGTCATCGTCTCCACCGAGGTGCCGGACCTGATGCCGGAAGACAGCGATGTGCTGCGCATCGATCCGACCCGCGTGATCCAGTCGATCACCGAAGGTGTGGCCTTTCTTGCCGCCGGCATCGTGTTTTTCCAGAAAGGCACCGTCAAGGGGCTGACAACCGGCGCCGGGTTATGGCTTTCCGGCGCCATCGGCCTGACCATCGGGCTCGGGCTGTGGACGCTGGGAATATTTTCCTCGATCCTCGGCATCGTCGTGCTGTTCGTGCTGCACCGGATCGAGGTGCATACGCGGTTGATACCAAGAGTCAATGATTAGGACCCATCTGACCAGAGCGATTTTGAAAGCCGGCTAGGCGAAAACCGCAGTCGTAGCCATAGCTACGGCGAGGATTTTCAACGACGCGGGCTTTCAAAAGCGCCCGGCCCTTTAAGGGTGCGGCTGGAATGGCCACCGAGGGCGTCAAAATCCTCGCGCGATGCTCAAGCATCGCTCTGCGGTATTTTCCTACTCGGACGACCATTCCAGCGCGCATCATATGGGTCCTAATCATTGAGTCTTGGTATGAGCCGCCGCAAGCCCCGGGACAACCGCGCCGGCGAAACCTGACTATCGTTCCAGCAACACGATATCAGCCTTGTCGCCAAGCTCATTTCGGGCAATATCGACAAGGCTTTTTTCATGGGTGAACAGGATTGTCTGGATATCGCCGCCCAGCGCCGAAAGCGCCTTGAGGCCTGACGCACTGCGCGCGTCGTCAAAGGTCTGGAAAATATCGTCGACAATCAGCGGCGCAGGCTCGTTGCGGCTTGCATAATCTTCGAGAAAGGCCAGCCGCAGCGCCAGATAAAGCTGGTCTCGGGTGCCGTCGCTCAGCCCCTCGACCGGCACTTCACCGCCATCGGCCCGGCGGGCGACCAGCAGCAATTCGTCATTGGCCCCGTAATTCTGCAACAGCCCATCAAAGCCGCCCATGGTCAGCGCTGCGAAATGCCGGGCCGCATTGTCGAGGATCGGATCGGCGCGGCCGGCGCGATATCGCTCCATCGCGGCATCGAGCAGATTGCCCGCAAGCTTCAGCACCACCCATTCTCGCGCCAGTTCGCGCGCCTCTTCTTCGGCCGAAACCCGATCGAAAGCCGCCTGTTCGGCGCTTTCGCCGCGCCCGAGCTCCTGTTTGCGGTGGCGGCAGGCAGCGCGCCTCTGCAACAGGTCCTCGCGCACCGTTTCGTCTTCCGCCTCTTCCGCCGCCAGCGCCTCGCGCTCCTGCCGGCAGGCGATCACGTCCAGCCCTTCGGCAAGTGCGCGGGTTTCGGCTTCATCAGCCCCCTCGCTGCCTTCCAGAAAACGGCGACGCGCCTCGGCAAGCTCCCTGCGTATTGCCGCCCGTTCGGCAAGCCGTGCGGCCAGCCCGTCCGCAGCAACGCCATCCGGCAGGGAATGCGCAATTTCCGCAAGCTCTGCCCGGCAGGCGTCGAGATCGTCCTTCAGTGCCTGTGTTTCGCCGGCAAGCGTATCGGCCGCTTCCTTGAGCGTGTTGCGCCGCGCCGCCTCCGACGTGTTCCGGTCGATCCGCTCTCCCAGTATTTGCACCACATCCGCAGCAGTCCTGCCGGCAAGGTCCGGTGCCAGACCCTCCACCAGTGCAGCGGCAGCGGCGTCGAACCGTTCGATACGCTCCCGGTCTGCCGAAATCTCACGCCCGAGCCGGTCTTTCCGCTCCACAAGCGACGGCACCCTGCCCCATAGCTGCAAGGCCGTTTCCGCCGCCGCCAGACCCGTGCCTTCGTCGAGACCGACGGCTGCAAGGCTACGCGCATAACGGCCGGCAAAATCCTCCCCGGCGGTCTTCAGCGCTGCAAGCTCCTGCTCGCGACGGACAATTGCCTGCCGCGCCGCGGATATCTCGGCCTGCTGCCTGCGGGCATCCTCCCAGCGCTCGCTCAGGCGCTCGATCCGCGCCTCAACATAACGCGCCAGCGGCAGAACCAGCATATCGGCCCCCGCATCGCCGGCAAGTTCCGCAAGACCTGTACCGAGCGCCGTTTGCAGTTTTTCCAGCCCCTTGCGGCGGTCGATCAGGCCGTAAAGCACTTCGCGCCGTTCGAAAAGCTGTGCGACCTGCCGCAGCCATTCGAGCATGTGCTCCGGCCCGGAGGCTTCGACGGCCGATGGCTGAAACAGCGCCCGAAAATCTTCGGTTCTGCCCGCCAATGCGCCGGCGAGCTCCTGACGTTCGCGCGCTCGTTCGTCTGCTTCACGTTGAAGCGCATCCAGCCGTTTCAGATATTCGCCATGCCGGGCCACTTTTTCCGCGTTGTCGAGCGCGCGATCAGCCAGCCCGTCGGCCTCAACGACCGAAGCCAGATAGGTCTCCCGCGTCCCGTTTCCCGCGACAAACACCTCGAAAACCCGGTCGCGCTCCTGCCGGACAGCGGCGATATCCTGACGCGTCAGCACCGCGTCATCGCCGGCCTCCTGCGCCATCTGTGCCTCGATCCGTTCGCGCTCCGCCGCCCCTTCGGCAATCTTGCGGTCAAGCGTTTCCAGAGCCTGTTGCGAGGCCGCAATCTGATCGCCGGCAGTTCTGACCGCTGCGATATCCGGCAATGCGCCGCGCGAAAGCCCGTGAATATCAGCCACCGCCGGGCGAAGAGCGGCCGCATCTTCGCAAAGCGTCCGTTCACGCGCGGAGATCTCGGCATCCAGCGCATCGGCATCTTCGAGTTTGACAAGTTCCGGCCGCAGCGCATCGAAACGGCGGCGAAGGGGCGCGGGATCGACCAACTGTCCGCCGCCGTCCTCGCTTTCAAGCGCCTCTACGGCGCGACGGTTTTCTGCGAGCCCCTTTTCAAGCGCCACAAGCTCGCTCTCTCGTTTTCGTCCTTCTTCTATCAACGCCTTAAAATCGGACAGCAAGACATTGTCCGGTCTGCTCTTTTCAAGATTTTCAATCTCGGAAAAGCCAAGATCGGACGCCAGAAGCGAAAGCGCAGACATCACCTCCTGAAACGCCGCCTCGCGCTCCGGCAGATGCTCCACCGCCTGGGTGTAAATCCCGCTTTCGGCGTAAAGGCGCCTCACCTCTTCCCGACGGACCAGCAGGGCATGGTCGATTTTCAGCGCCTCGAAATCATGGCGCAACACGACCAGCCGCGCGGTCTTGTCCTCGACCTCACCAGCCATGCGGGCTTCGCGCTGCTGACGTTTTTCCAGTTCCGCGCCGGTTTCCTCCGACACGGCTTCGAGATCGGCAAATTGCGCCAGTGCCCGTTCGTGCCGGTCGACCTCGGCCAGCAGGCCGCGCAGCCGCTGCAAGCGGTCGAGATCGGCCATGCGGGTGCGCCGCGCGTGCTGGCGTTCGCCCAGAGCCGCAAGCTCCGCTTCGATCTCGCTTTCTTCGCGCAGCAGCGCCTTCCAGTCGCTGGCATTGAGTTCGAGTGCACGTTCGGCCTTGCGGGCCGCGTCATGACGTTCCAGCGCCTGATAGAAGCTGCGGTTTTGCGACTTGCGCGGGGCATAGATCCGATCGGCATCAGCGGCAAGCGCCTCACCGACGGAGCGCAGCCCCGTCAGCCCGGAAGCGGCTGAAAACAGGATCTGTCCGATTTCGCCGCCATCGGCCAGCATTTCGGCCGCGCCGGCCCTCAGCCGTTCGGAATCAAGCCCGAAGGCGCGCTCGAAGACGGTTCGATCGAGACTGCCGAGAAAACCGGAAAGCGCATCGTCATTCAGCGCGCTGTCGCCTTCCTTTCCGCCCGCAAGCAATGTGTTCTTGCGCCCCTTGCGCCGGCGGAAAGCAAGTGTTTCGCCGCCGCGCGCGCGGATTTCAGCCCCGACTCTGAGATCACGGGCATCATGGAGAAAATCAAACCCGACATCGCGGTCGGGAAAGCCGAACAGCAGGTCCGAAAAGGCGGAAAGCGCCGATGATTTGCCCGCTTCATTGGGGCCATAGACGACATGAAGCGCGGCATCCGGGCGGAATGCGATTTCGCGTCCGGTGAAATGGCCGTAGCGAATGAGATCAAGCGTCAGAAACCGCATGCCTATCCCTCTCCCGCAAGCCGCGCCCTGAGAATATCGCGCGCCTCGGCCAGCAATTCCTGTTCGCCGGCCCCCAAGAGCGGCTCACCGGGCGCTGCCCCGCTCGGAAGCTTGCGGCCGATTTCTGCAATCATGTCCTCAACAGCCAGTGTCTGCCCGGATGCAATGTCGCGCACCAGAGCGTCGATATCGACCAGCAGCTCGGTTTCAGCCGCCGGCGCTTCGGCATCTGTGGTCTCGACGTCGATCACCAGCTTTTCAAGCCAGAGCTCGGCGTGAATGCGGTGACAGGCGGCTTGCACATCATCGCGCCACTGCGCACGCGCAGCCTTGATGCGCTCTGCGGCCGGGTGCCGGCCCGAAAGCGTGACCCTCAGCGCGACGGGACGCTCATCGGCCGTTTCGGCGAACGGCAACAGCGCGGCCTCGATGGCCGCGGGAATGGCGCCGTCTGCCATCTCAGGCCCCAGCGGCACCTCCACCGTTTCGAACCGGGCGCAATCGAGCATGATCCGCTCATAGCGCGGGCGGCCGTCTTCGACCGTGACCAGAACCACACCTTTCGGGCCGGTCTCGCGAATGTTGCGGCCCTGCAGATTGCCGGGATAGATGACCGGCGGATCGGTGGAGACCGCCTCGAAGGCGTGAACATGGCCCAGCGCCCAGTAGTCATAGCCGCGCGCGGCGAGATCGGCGACAGAACACGGCGCATAGACGGCGTGCGGCGGCCGGCCGGAAAGCGAGGTGTGCAGCACGCCGATGTTGAAATGGCCCGGCAGGGCTGCGGGATAGGAAAGCGCCAGATTGTCGGCCGCCACACGCTCGGCAAAGCCCTGGCCGTGCAGCGCCACTTTCAGGTCATCCAGCACGAAGGTTTGCGGCTTGCGGGTGGAAAATTCGTAAACGCCCTCGGGCATGGCGATCGTGCGGGTGACGATGCTTTCGGCGTCATGATTGCCGCGCAGGAAATAGACCGGGATGCCGGCGCGCGACAGACGGGCGATTTCGCGGTTGAAGAACAGGCCGATATGATTGTCCTTCCAGGCGCCGTCATAGACATCGCCGGCGATCACCATAAAATCGACCTTTTCGGCCAGCGCATATTCGATCAGCGCGGAAAACGCGGCGCGCCCGGCGGCGGCAAAGCGTTCCGCCATCTGCCGGTCCTTCAGCATCAGCCCGGAAAGCGGGCTTCCCAGATGCAGATCGGCGGCGTGTATGAAGCGGAACGAAGTCACAAATCGCATTTCCCTGTTTTTTCTTCGGTCTTCGAGGGGTAAAAGACCCGGGGAGAGCATTTCAAGCATAAAAGCGCCGCCCCGGCGCTTTGTCCTGTCTGCATCATTCGGGCAGGAATCAGAAATCAACCGGAGGAACGCATGCATTATCACAATTTCGGCCGCACCGGACGCCCCGTCTCCAATATCGGCTTCGGCGCATGGCAGATCGGCGGCTCATGGGGTTCGGTCAGCGAGGAGGACGGCCGCGCCGCGCTCAACGCCGCACTCGACGCCGGCATCAATTTCATCGATACGGCCGATGTCTATGGCGACGGGCGCTCGGAAAAGATCATCGCCGATGTGCTTTCGGGCCGCGGCGGCGAAAAACCCTTCGTTGCCACCAAGGCCGGGCGGCGGCTCGATCCGCATACGGTTGAAGGCTACAACCGCGAAAACCTCGAAGGCTTCATCGACCGCAGCCTGAAGAACCTGAAAATGGAACGGCTCGATCTGGTGCAGCTTCACTGCCCGCCGACCGAGGCCTTCTACCGGCCGGAGGTGTTCGAGGCGCTTGAGGCCCTCAAGGCCAAGGGCAAGATCGCCAATTACGGCGTCAGTGTCGAAAAGGTCGAGGAAGCGCTGAAGGCCATCGAATATCCGGGCGTCACCAGCGTCCAGATCATCTACAACATCTTCCGCCAGCGCCCGGCATCCCTGTTCCTGCCCGAGGCGAAACGGAAAAATGTCGCCGTGATCGTGCGCGTGCCGCTGGCATCCGGCCTGCTTTCCGGCAAGATCACCCGCGATACCCGGTTCGACAAGGAAGACCACCGCAATTTCAACCGTTCGGGCGAGGCTTTCGATGTCGGCGAGACCTTTGCCGGCGTGCCCTTCGAGATCGCGCTCGACGCGGTGGAAGAAGTGCGCAAGCACGTGCCCGGCGGCGAGACCATGGCAGCCTTCGCGCTGCGCTGGATCCTGATGAACGAAGCCGTCACGGTCGCCATTCCCGGTGCCCGCAATGCCGAACAGGCCAAGGGCAATGCGCGCGCCTCCGATCTTCCGGTGATCGGCGACGATGTGATGGAAGCAATGGCGGAAATCTACCGCAACCGCATCGCCCGCCATGTTCATCAGCGCTGGTAGGATAGCCGAAAAGGGGCGGGACACGATTGCGCCGCCTCGGGCTGCTGACAAAGCCTGCACCACCCTCTCAGCGTCACCCTCGGGCTTGACCCGAGGGTCCAACCACGTCGCGATGCAACAGGCGTATCGGTATAAATATTGGGCTCAAACAGATCATTACAAAAAGCCCACCTCGCTCGTGTGGCGAGGTGATTAGATCCTCGGGTCAAGCCCGAGGATGACGCCTGTAAAAGGGAAAAGTTTATCAGCAAACCGAGGCGGCGCACCAGATGCCCCGCCCCTCTTGTTCATTGCCGTTGCGCGAACCGTTCCGCTTAACCGGCTTCGCTCACCCGGGTCAGCGCCGTGGCAAGCTGTTCGCGCTGTTTCTGCAGCTCGGCAAAACGCTCACGCTCGGTAGCGACAACCTCCGGATCGGCGTTGGCGATGAATTTCTCGTTGCCGAGCTTCTTGGATGAACGATCGATATCCTTGTCGACCTTGCCGATGGCCTTTTCCAGGCGCGCGGTTTCGGCCGAAACGTCGATCAGGCTGCCGAGCGGAATGCAGGCCGTTGCCTCACCGACGATCACCTGGGCGGCCCCTTTGGGCGCAATTTTTTCGAAATCGAGCGAATCGACGCGGGCGAGACGCTCGATTGCCGGATAATGGCGGGCGCTGCGTTCGCGGGTCGTGGCATTCGCACCGACGAAGATCAGCGGGGCCTTGGCCGAGGGCGGCACGTTCATTTCCGAGCGCGCGGAACGGATACCCGAGACGAGATCGACAAGCCAGTTGATTTCATCAGCGGCCTCGTCGTCGCGGTAGAGCGGCACATGCCAATCGGCATGGCAAAGCAGCCCCTCGCCGCCGATCTGCGCCCACAATTCCTCGGTCATGAACGGCATGAACGGGTGCAGGAGCTTGTAGGTCTCGGCCAGAACATAGCCGACACAGGCCTGCGCTTCCGCCTTGGCCTCTTCATCCTCGCCCATGAAGACCGGCTTCAGCAGTTCCAGATACCAGTCGCAGAGTTCGTGCCAGACGAAGTGATAGAGGGCACCGGCCGCCTCGTTGAAACGATAGGCCTCGGTGGCCCGGGTCACCTCTTCCGCGGTCTTCGAAAGTTCGGTCAGGATCCAGCGGTTGATGGTCTGGCCGGCGCTGTCCGGGCGGAAGGCGCTGTCGAGCTTCATGCCGTTCATTTCGGCAAAGCGGGTGGCGTTCCACAGCTTGGTGCCGAAATTGCGATAACCGGCGATACGGCTCTCATCGAGCTTCACGTCACGGCCCTGCGCCGCCATGATGGCAAGCGTGAAGCGCAGCGCGTCGGCGCCGTATTCATCGATCAGGTCGAGCGGGTTGATGACGTTGCCTTTCGACTTCGACATCTTCTGCCCGTTCTTGTCGCGCACCAGAGCGTGCATGTAGACGGTATGGAACGGCTCGACCGGATTGCCGTCTTCATCCTTCATGAAATGCAGGCCCATCATCATCATGCGGGCGATCCAGAAGAAGATCAGGTCGAAACCGGTGATCAGTACGGAGGTCGGATAGTAGCGGGCAAGCTCCGGCGTTTCCTCAGGCCAGCCCATGGTCGAAAACGGCCACAGCGCCGATGAGAACCAGGTGTCGAGCACGTCCTCGTCACGGGTCAGGATATTGCCCGGTTCGAAGTTTTCCAGCTGTTCCTCGACCCAGGCTTTCCACGGTCCTTCATGCGAGATGTAATGCTGGATGGCGGCTTCCAGCGCCTCTTCCTCGGTCTTTTCAACGAAGACGGAACCATCCGGGCCGTACCATGCCGGGATCTGGTGGCCCCACCACAGCTGACGCGAAATGCACCAGGGCTCGATATTTTCCAGCCAGCCGAAATAGGTCTTTTCCCAGTTCTGCGGCACGATCTTGGTGCGCCCTTCGCGCACCGAGGCGATTGCCGGTTCGGCCAGCGTCTTGGCATCGGCAAACCACTGGTCCGTCAGCATCGGCTCGATAACCACGCCGGAACGGTCACCAAAGGGCTGCATGATCTTCTTGTTCTCGACGAAGGGGGCATCATTGCCCTCGTCATCCTTGACGGTGACCGCTAGGCCTTCCGCCGTGATCGCATCGACAATGCGCTTGCGGGCCGTATAGCGGTCGAGACCACGATATTCATCGGGAACGAGGTTGATATCGTCGACCTCGGCTTCGCCCGGCAGTTCGCCCGATTTCGCGATTTCCATGGCCTGCCCGGCGCACCGCGCATAGGGCTCGCCATCGGTGCGCATTTCGGCCTGCTCGTTCATCAGACGGTAAAGCGGAATATGGTTGCGGCGGGCGACCTGATAGTCGTTGAAATCATGCGCGCCGGTGATCTTGACCGCGCCGGAACCGAAATCCGGGTCCGGATATTCGTCGGTGATAATCGGAATCAGGCGGCGATTCTGTTTAGGTCCGACCGGAATTTCACAGAATTTTCCGACAATTGCCGCATACCGTTCATCAGACGGATGAACCGCAACCGCGCCGTCGCCGAGCATGGTTTCCGGTCGCGTCGTGGCAATCGAGATATAGTTCCGTTCTTCCTCGAGAACGACGTTTCCATCCTCGTCCTTCTCGACATAGGTATAGGTTTCGCCGCCGGCCAGCGGATATTTGAAATGCCACATATGGCCGTCGACTTCCTTGTTCTCGACTTCGAGATCGGAAATCGCGGTTTCAAACTGCGGGTCCCAGTTGACGAGGCGCTTGCCGCGATAGATCAGCCCGTGCTTGTAGAGCGAGACAAAGACTTCCAGAACCGCCTCGGAAAGGCCTTCATCCATGGTGAAGCGCTCACGCGACCAGTCACAGGAGGCGCCAAGACGTTTCAGCTGATTGAGGATCTGACCACCGGATTCATCCTTCCACTCCCAGATCTTCTCGATAAACGCCTCGCGACCGAGTTCACGGCGTCCGGGCAGCTGCTTTTCCATCAACTGGCGTTCGACAACCATCTGCGTGGCGATGCCGGCATGGTCCATGCCCGGCTGCCACAGCGTATCCTTGCCACGCATGCGTTCGAAGCGGGTCAGAATGTCCTGCAGGGTATTATTGAGCGCGTGGCCCATATGCAGCGAGCCGGTCACGTTCGGCGGCGGGATCACAATGCTGAAAGACTCCGCCCCCGGCTTTGCATTGGCGCCTGCACGGAAAGCATTCTGCTCTTCCCAGCGGCGTGCGATCTTGGGTTCGACACTCTTGGCGTCATAAGTCTTTTCAAGCATTTCTGTGCCAATTCCTGCTTTGAAAGAATGATCGGACCGGAACCCGAACGAAGGGCGACCAACCGTCTTTCCGTTATCTTCCGGCCCTTTTATTCAGCCGGTCCGGGGCCGGTTTACGGCCAGATGTTGTTAAGCGTTTGGCGCAAAGCCTGTCAACAACAAAGCCGCCCCGAAGGAGGCGGCCTTAATGGCATATTGTGCCGGCGACGAATATAACCAGTGACCGGCCGTGGTCAGTGCTTGGCGGTGCGCATACGCTCCAGCTCGCGCGCAACCGCATTTTCGACGATCGACGGCATGTGCGTTTCAAGCCATTGGCTCAACAGCGGGCGCAGCTCTTCGGCGACAATCTCTTCAATGCCGCGGGCGCCTTCACGCTCAAGCGCGGCGGACAATTCACGCAGCGCTTCGGAAATACGCACTTCGGATTCCCCGGACAGCAGAGGCTCGTCATTGCTTACCGCGCTGTCTTCCGTCTCGGCTTCGTGGATCTGGCCGCTTGCTTCGCGCACCTGGCGGGCCACCTCACCCATCGTTCCCGGATAGACCGCCTGAAAAGGCTGCTCTGCCGCCGTTTCCTCGACGGCATCATGCGCGGCATGTTGCTCTGCTTCGCCGTAGACCTGCTGTTCGGCTTCATGCGGCGCAAACTGCGTCGGTTCCGGCGACTGCGGCTCTTCGGGGGCGACCGGTTCATCGGCCGCATGATGACGCGAAACGATCACCGGCTCATGCACAGGCTGTTCTTCGCGCTGATACCAGCTTTCGTCCATCTGGTCGTGCGACTGCGGTGCATCTTCACTGTCGCCCGGATTGGGACCGGCATCACGCGGCTGCGAGGAACGGTATCCGGGCGAACGTCCGGCATCTTCACCACTGTCGATAATCCGACGGATGGACGCCAGAATTTCTTCCATTGATGGTTCCTGCTGCAACTTCGGCTGCGCCATGACAAACCTTTCCGCGCGCTTATGCGAATTTCTCGTCGTTCCGAATCATACCTGACGATAGACCAATTCCAACACCCATCCCTTTTGAAAACATCGTGTTTTCAGTATCGTACACAGTTTTTTAAAAGGATGCGGACGATCTGCGTGCCGTGCCTAGAATTCGAAAGCCTTTTCGCGGGTGAAGCCCGGCAGCGGCTTGACGGCCGCATTGAAGGACAGGAGCTCGGAAAACACATCGCCATCCCGGCGACAGACCTTGGCGCGCGCAGCGTTGCCAGCGCCCTCGACGCAGACCAGCCGGCCGCCGTCGCGCAACTGCTCAAGCAATGTTTCGGGAACGTATTCCACCGCACCGTTGACGAAAATCACGTCATAGGGCGCTTCGGAGGGATAACCGGCTGTCAGCTCGCCGACCACGACAGCGGCATTGTCATAGCCCAGCTCGATGAAGTTCTCGCTTGCCGAATGCACCAGATCCTCGTCGCTGTCGATGCCGACAACGGACTGGGCCAGAAGCGAAAGAATGGCAGCGGCATAGCCCTCGCCCGCGCCGACCACGAGAACGACATCGCTCTTCGACACTTCGACAAGCTGAATCAGCTTTGCCAGCGGAGAAGGCTCCATCATGTAGCGGGCCGGCCCTTCGGCGGTGGCGGGCTTTACCTGAATATCCTCGTCGATATAGGCAAGCGGCTTCAGCGCTGCCGGCAGGAACGCCTCGCGCGGGACCGAAAGAAATGCAGAGATAACCGGGTGTGCTGTCACATCGGTGGTGCGGATCTGACACTCCACCATCTTCTCACGGGCCGTTTCGAAATTCATCATTGCCATCAACCTCACAGTGCGTTTTCGCGGGCCGTTCAAAGCCGCGGACCGGTAAAAGGGACAGTCACCCAGCCCTTGGTGTTTTACTTAAATGCGCCGACGGTCCATGGCAAGATGCGAGTGGACCCGTTCACCAAATTGGAGACGGGGGGAGCCTTGGCACCGGTCAGCGCGCAGGCCACGAAACAGATTGGCAGATGGCAATCACCAACACGAACCGCCCTCAAGGACGCCCGGCCCTACCTGATGTCGGCGGCCAGCGGAACCGCTGTCTGTGCGCCGGCCTTGAGGCAGGCAAGCGAACCGGCAACGGCCGCGCGATGCATGGCATCGGAAAGCGACAATCCCGCATCGAGACCCGCTGCAAGATAACCGCAGAACGTATCACCTGCCCCCACGGTGTCGATCGGTTCGATGGCAAGGCCTGAAGCGGAGAAGAACCGGCCGTTTTCGATGGCGATTGCCCCTTCCCCGCCCAGCGTCACGACGAAGGTCTGCCCGGTCTCGGCATGAAGTGCTGCAAGCGTTGCGCGGCGGGCTTCAGCGTCCCTGATTTCGGTTCCGGCCAACAGCTCAAACTCGGTTTCATTGGCGACAACGATATCAGCCATACGGCCGAGACGGACAGCATCCTCCGTCAGGGGCGCGACATTGAGAATGCTGCGCACGCCGCGTTCACGGGCGCAATTGAGCGCCCGTTCCACGGCAATGGCAGGAATTTCGAGCTGCAACATCACGGTATCGCCCGGCGTCATCTCCGCAATGGCATCCTCTGCCTGTTGCGCCTGAAGCGTGCCATTGGCGCCGGGGACGACGGTAATCATGTTTTCGCCGTCACCGCCAACGAGGATAACCGCGATACCGGTCGTCCCGGCCACCGTTTCAACGCCGCCAAGATCGACGCCGCCTTCACGCAGCAGGGCAAGCGCCGGCTCGGCAAAATCATCATCTCCGACCGCACCGGCCATCCGGACATGTGCTCCGGCCCGGCATGCCGCCAGCGCCTGATTGGCACCCTTGCCGCCTGCGGCCGTCACAAAACCGTTGCCGCCAACCGTTTCGCCCGGATAGGGCAATCGGTTTGCGGTGGCCGTCAGGTCCATGTTGACGGAGCCGAATACGGTGATCATGTCTTTCGTCTCGCAGTTTGGGAATCAGAAAGTGCCGGCAGGAACCGGGCGGAAGCGACGGTAGACGCTTGCGCAGTCAGTAAGACCGCGCCGGCCCGGAGACTTCCGGCTTAACACCGTTTTCGCGCGCCGTCTGAATGGACCGGTAGTCGTCCATGGCCGCCTTGCCGGCATCGCGCAGCAGCGCCACGTCATGCGGTCCTGCAATCAGGCGGTAACCCCGTTCCAGAAGGGTTGGCACATCCGCACCGTCATTGGGCACAGTACCGGCAACCTTGCCGGAGGCGGCAATCTCGGCTTCGGCCTTTTTCGCCAGCGCCTGAACATCCGCATGCCCGGTCTGTTCCAGAAGGCCCATGGAACCGGCAAGATCGTTGATGCCGATGAACACCACGTCGATGCCGGGCACCGCCGCGATGGCAGCGGCGTTGCCGATTGCCTTTTCCGATTCCAGCTGCACGACAATCAGGATTTCGTCATTGGCCTTGGCCGCGTAACCCGGCTCGTTGCCGAAGGTCGAGGCGCGCACCACGCCGGCGGCATAGCCGCGAATACCGCGCGGCGGATAGGAACAGGCTTTGACGGCCGCTTCGGCTTCTTCCGCGGTTTCGACCTGCGGGATCATCACCGACTGCACGCCAGCATCGAGTATGCGTTTCAGGAAAACATGGTCGTTCCACGGCACACGCACCAGCGCCGGGGTCGGCGTGGTCTCGATCGCCCGAAGGGTTTCCACGATCTCACGAGTGTCGCCGGTGCCATGTTCGAAATCGGCAAGAAGAAAGTCGAAGCCGGCGTGACCGAGAATTTCGGCGTTCTGGACGGAGCCTCCGCCAATCCAGCAACCATAGGCGGCTTTTCCGGCGGCAAGGTGAGATTTGAGGCGATTGGGACCAAACATTTTGATTGACCTTGAAATGACAGGGGTGACAAGGAGCCGCGCCCTCAGACGCGGCTCCGAATTTTCGGTTATTGCGCGTCGCGGACCTGGGCGATGCTTTCATTCAGCAGTTCGACGACTTCCGGATCGGCCTTTGCGGCATAGGCATCGGCAACCGGCTTGGTCTTTTCACGGAACCGGGCAACTTCTTCGGACGAAAGCTCGGTGACGACCATGCCGTCGGCCTTCAGGTCCTCGATGGCCTGCGCATCGGAATCGCGCGAAAGCTGGCGCTGGTATTCAGCAGCTTCCGTCGCCGCCTCCTGCAGCAGCGCCTGCTCATCCGGATCCAGCTTTTCCCACAGCGGCTTGGAATAGAGCATGACCATCGGATTGTAGGTATGCCGGGTCAACGTCATGTATTCCTGCACTTCGTTGAGCTTGGCCGTCAGGATGCTGGGTGCGGGGTTTTCCTGCCCATCGACGGTCCCGGTTTCGAGCGCCGTATAGACTTCGGGAAACGGCATCGGCACGGCATTGGCGCCGAGCGCATTGAACATATCGAGATAGATCGGCGACTGAACGACGCGGATCTTCAGGCCTTCGATATCATCGACCGTTTCCACCGGGCGGCGGCTGTTGGTCAGCTCGCGAAAGCCCAGTTCCCAGTAGGACAGTGCGACGAGGCCCTTTTCATCGAGCTCCTCGGCGAAGATGTCACCGACGGGACCGTCCATGACGGCGTCTGCTTCCTCGGGGGTTTCAAACAGAAACGGCAGGTCGAGGAGTGCAAAATCCGGCACCAGCGACGACAGCAGGCCGGCATTCATCACCGAAGCCTGCAGAACGCCGCCCTGCAGCGAGGACACGGCCTGCATATCGCCGCCGAGCATGCCCGCCGGGAAAACCTTGACCTTGATCTTGCCGTCGCTCTTTTCCTCCACAAGTTCGGCAAACTTGTGCTGCCCCTCCACCAGTGGGGAGCCTTCAGAGCCCGCACTGGAGAAACGGATGGTCTGCTTGTGTATTTCCGCCTGGGCGGCAAACGGCATCAGCGATGCCAGCACGACGCCTGCGAGCAGGCCTTTGAGAATGTTCCGCATGACTATTCCTCCTTGTGCAATGCGAACGTTCCGGCTCAGCGAATGAGCCAACCGGCCGGCACGGTGACGAGTTGCGGAAACACAATCATCAGGCCGAGCATGGCCAATTCTGCGAGAATGAAAGGCCAGACGCCGCGGATAACCGTCTGCATGCTGGTGCGGGTCACCGCAGCCGTGACATTGAGAACGGTTCCGACCGGCGGCGTGATAAGGCCAATCGAGGTATTGATGACGAGCAGGACACCGAAATAGATCGGGTCGATGCCCGCTTCCCGGACCACCGGCACCAGAATGGGACCGAGGATGAGAATGGTCGGCGCCATATCCATGGCCATGCCGATGGCGATCACGATCAGCATGATGATCAGCATCAGCAGACGCGGGCTTTCCATGAACGGCGCCAGAAGGTCGACGATCTGGCCGGGCAGATCGGCAATCGTGATCATCCATGCGGCAACCAGCGCTGCGGCAACCATGAAGATGACAGCAGCCGTGACCTTCGCCGACGACACGAAGACCCGGTAGAGATCACGCAACGACAGTTCCCGGTAGACCACAACAGCCACGAAAAGCGCATAGGTCGCTGCCACCACGGCCGCCTCGGTCGGCGTGAACAGGCCGAGTTTGAGGCCGAAAATGATGATGACCGGCAGGCCAAGCGCCCAGATGCTTTCGCGGAAAGCCTTCCAGCGTTCGGCAGCGGTGGCGCGCTCCTTTACTTCCACCTTTTCCTTCAGCGTCACCAGATACCAGGTGAATGCGAGGCCAAGCCCGAAGATAAGGCCGGGTGCGATACCCGCCATGAACAGCTTGGAAATCGACAGGTTGGCGGTCACGCCGAGAAGAATGAAGGCAATGGATGGCGGGATGATCGGGCCGATAATGGCACCCGATGCGACGAGACCGACGGAACGCCCCTTGTCATGACCGGCACGCACCATCATCGGCACCAGAAGCGCACCAAGTGCCGCGGCATCCGCTGCAGACGACCCCGAAAGGGCTGCCAGAATGGCTGCGGCAACGATGGTGACATAACCCAGTCCGCCGCGCACATGACCCAGCATGGCAAGCGCGAAATTGACGATGCGGCGCGAAAGGCCGCCGCTGTTCATCACCTCGCCGGCCAGCATGAAGAAGGGAACGGCCAGCAGGGTGAAACTGTCGGCGCCGCCGACGAGGTTCTGCGCCAGGATCTGCGGATCGAACAGGTCGAGCTGAAACATCAGCGCGATTGCGGCCATCAAAAGCGCATAGGCAATGGGCAGGCCGATGGCCATGGACGCAAGAAGCGCCACGATGAAAATAAGAATGGTCATGGCTGCATCTCCCGTTCAGCATCGGCTTCTTCGCTTGCCGACATCCCGGCGAGCTCGTCATCGCTGACACGGCCGACAAGCACACGCAGCACGGCGAAGGAGAACCAGCCGAGAGAAATGATCATGAAAATGATGACGGGCAGGAAGTAGAGCGACTGCGACACACCCAGCACCGGCGTCAGGGTTCCGAGATTGATTTCGGCCTGACGCCATGTTCCCGACAGGACCAGCCAGCTGGCCCAGAGCATCAACAGGTTGGCCAGCACGAAACAGGCCATCCTGGCGCTGCGGGGCATCATCAGGATCACGGTATTGACGCCCAGATGCGCCCGTTCGAACAGTGCGGCGGCTGCGCCCAGGAAAACCACCCAGACGAAAAGCAGGCGCGAGAGTTCCTCCGTCAGGGTGATGCCGCTGTTGAATGCGTAACGCAGGACAACATTGAGGAAGACCGTTACCAGCATCACCGCCAAGCAGGCTGCGATGACGGCTTCGATGCCACCAAGAAGATAGTTTCGTATTGTCTTCAAGACCAAACCTCCCTGTTCTTCTCCAAAGCCGTCCCACCGGCGTTGATCGTCTTTGTAAACACGATGTAAGCGCATACATATCGGATGACGAATATGAGTCAACACCTTATTTTGAAATGATTGAAGTACACACCGTTTTGATGTAAGCGCTTACTGATAGATTGGGAGAATGATAAAAGATGCGTGAACCGACAACACCACGCGCGCCACGCGCCGTTGACGTTGCCGCCGCGGCCGGGGTTTCGACGGCAACCGTTTCGCGGGCGTTCAACGCGCCGGAAAAGGTTGCGCCGGAGGTGCGCGAGCGCGTTTTGCAGGCTGCCCGGGATCTGGGCTGGTTCCCGAATGCCGCCGGCGCGGCACTCGCCAGCCGGCGCACCATGCTCGTCGGCGCGTTGATACCGACTCTCGACCATGACGTTTTTGCAGCCCAGGTCAATGCCCTGCAGGCACGGCTGGCCGCAGCCGGCGTGACGGTGCTGATCGGCTGCTCCAATTACGACCTCGACCACGCCGCCGAACAGGTGCGGGTGATGCTGGCGCGCGGCATGGAGGCACTGGCAATTGTCGGAGAAGAGCAGCGCCCGGCGCTGTTCAAGATGATCGATACGCGTGCCGTGCCCTATGTGGTGATGTATGCCCACCGCCCGAACTCGCCGCACCCCTGCATCGGCTTCGACAATGAGGCGGCCTTTCACCGGATAACCCGCCACCTCCTTGATCTCGGCCACCGCCGTTTCGGCGTCATTCATCAGCCTTCAACCGACAATGACCGCGTGCTGGCCCGCCTTGAGGGCATTCGCGCCGCACTGGCCACCGAAGGACTGGCCATTCGCCCGCAGCATATGACCGAGGGGCCAAGCGGGATCGAATTCGGACGACAGGCATTGCGCAGCATCTTCACGCAGGGCGAACCGCCGACGGCCATCATCTGCGGCAATGACGCCCTCGCCTTCGGTGCGCTGATCGAAGCCAGGGCCATGGGCATAGCTGTGCCTCAGACCCTTTCGATCACCGGCTTCGATGACGTACCCATGGCCGCCTTCACGGACCCACCACTGACAACAATGTCCGTCGACAATGCCGCAATCGGCAGAGCCGCGGCCGATTACCTGCTCGCCCGCCTGCAGGGCGGCGAACTGGAAAAACCGGGACCTCTGGCAACCACATTGATCGAACGCCAGTCGACCGGCCCGGTCGCATAGCCGCACGCAACTGCCACTTGGTTTTGTGCCGGTTCTCTCAAGAGATAGGTTTTGAAACCGCTGGCCGGTTGACCGGCCTATCCGTCCGCGATCGATACGGCAGGTATCAAGACCCGCGTGGCGCTGTCCGTGCCGGTGCGGACAGTTGCAGGATAGCGAATCTGACAATTCCTGGATCGATCACAAGAATGCACGACCGCAGGCGTGGAAGCCTTGCGCTGGAAATCGCTGAAAAAGGAAACAACCGAAGCCATAATTTTCAGCACACAACGTGCTTAATGGCCTTGCGGAACTGCTGGTGGAACTCGGTGTGAGCCAATACAGACTAATGGCGATTCTCGAGCACTCGGAAGCCAAGACAAGCAAGGCCTACACCCACCGTGCCGACCGCTGGAAACTCTCCAACGATGCCATGCAACGCCTCAACGTGCCCCATACGTGATTATGACGTGAGGCACATATACAATTAATTATATGATTTCATTGTGAATAATATGAAAAATGGTGCGGTCGAGAAGACTCGAACTTCCACGGGTTGCCCCACAGCGACCTCAACGCTGCGCGTCTACCAATTCCGCCACGACCGCATCGTGGTAGAGGCCGGTTTGTGCCGGCGCCGCTGCATGTAGCAAAAGCCTCATCACCGCACAAGCGCCTGTTACGGTTTTTTTTCATTTCTTCGGGAGAAACTTTTAAAGACCGTGCAGCGCCTTGCCGCCACCGGCGCTTTCGCCTTGCCGCCTATCGCGAAATCTGCAAGGAGAAGCGCGAAGGATGAACCGATGGAACGACGCGAAATCAATTTTCTCATGCATGCCGACCCCGGTTCGCCGCCGGTCAGATGGCGTCTGTCGGAAGGGCTTGTGCCCTACCCGCAAGCGCTTTCCGTGATGGAACGCGAAGTCGATCTGATCGCGCGCGGCGAAGCCGACGAGCTTGTCTGGCTGGTCGAACACCCGCCACTTTATACCGCAGGCACCAGCGCCGTACGCCAGGACCTGCTGGCCCCCGACCGGTTTCCGGTTTACGAGACCGGACGCGGCGGCGAATACACCTATCACGGTCCCGGACAGCGCGTTGCCTATCTGATGCTCGATCTGAAACGCCGCCGGCGCGATGTGCGCGCCTTCGTCGCAGCCATCGAGGAAACCATCATCAAGACGCTTGATTCGATTAATGTGCGCGGAGAGCGGCGCGAGGACCGGGTCGGTGTCTGGGTCCGCCGCCCCGAACGCCCGCCACTGCCCGACGGCACGCCGGCGGAAGACAAGATCGCCGCGATCGGCATCCGGCTGCGCCACTGGGTGAGTTTTCACGGCCTGTCGATCAATGTCGAGCCGGAATTGGAACATTTCGGGGGCATCGTGCCGTGTGGCATTGCCGGCTACGGTGTCACCAGCTTGGTCGATCTCGGCCTGCCGGTGACGATGGAAGATGTCGATATCTGTCTTAGAAAAGCGTTCGAAGAGGTTTTCGGCGAAACAGTCATCGCGTCGGAAACCGCATGAAGGCTCAGTGCAGCGTGCGGCCGCCTGTCACTGCAAACCCGAAAGCGCCGGGCAATCGTGGGTGCCTGATGGCATCCGGATAACGCCCGGCATACCCGACATGATTGACCTCGATAACGACGTCCTTGAGGCTGAAACTCTTCTGCCGGTGGCCTGAGCCCGCCTTTTCGCAGTCACCCGCAATCAGCCAGAGCGGGCGCACCTTCAGCACGGATGCAATGCGCACCAGCCGTTCCAGCGAAGGTGCGGCGCGATCGCATTCCCAGTTCCTGAGCGTCTCTCGCGTGACCCCCAGACGCCCGGCCAGTTCCGCCGGGCTCATGCCAGCGCTTTCACGGGCAGCCAGCAGGCGCCCCCCGAGCGTATCATCGCCGTAAAGTTCGTCTTCAACCATTTTAGGCCTTTCCATCCCGTTCGGCATGCCGGTTTTTCCGGTTCTTGCCTCCTTCATAGCCAAAACCGGCGGAAAGTGCCAGTCATCACCGATCAGCAGGTCACCGAACAGTAAAATTTCCGGTCACTGATCCTTGGTATTATGCTTGCGGAGGTCGGGGCGGCCATGGCAAAGATTGATCGATAACAAAGGCGATTTTGGAGAAACACCAGATGGATGTGCGCGCAGCCGTAGCGGTCGAAGCAGGTAAACCGCTTGAAATCATGAATGTACAGCTCGAAGGCCCCAAGGCCGGAGAGGTTCTGATCGAAGTCAAGGCCACCGGCCTTTGCCATACCGACGACTTCACCCTGTCGGGCGCCGACCCGGAGGGTATTTTTCCGGCGATTCTCGGCCATGAGGGCGCCGGCGTCGTGGTCGATGTCGGCCCGGGCGTCACCTCGGTGAAGAAGGGCGACCATGTCATTCCGCTTTACACGCCGGAATGCCGCGAATGCCCGTCCTGCCTGTCGCGCAAGACCAATCTGTGCACGGCGATCCGCTCCACCCAGGGCCAGGGCCTGATGCCCGACGGCACTTCGCGGTTCTCGCTCGATGGCAAGCCGCTTTATCACTATATGGGCTGCTCCACCTTCGCGAACTTCACGGTTCTGCCGGAAATCGCGGTTGCCAAGATCAATCCCGACGCGCCCTTCGACAAGGTCTGCTATATCGGCTGCGGCGTCACCACCGGCGTTGGCGCGGTGATCAACACGGCACAGGTTGAAATCGGCGCAACGGCCATCGTCTTCGGCCTCGGCGGCATCGGCCTCAACGTCATTCAGGGCCTGCGCCTTGCCGGCGCCGACATGATCATCGGCGTCGACCTCAACAACGACAAGAAGGAATGGGGCGAACGCTTCGGCATGACCCATTTCGTCAACCCGAAAGAGGTCGGCGAGGATATCGTTCCCTATCTGATCAACCTCACCAAGCGCGGCAATGACACGATCGGCGGCGCGGATTACACCTTCGACTGCACCGGCAACACCACGGTCATGCGCCAGGCGCTGGAAAGCGCGCATCGCGGCTGGGGCAAGTCGGTCGTCATCGGCGTTGCCGGCGCTGGCCAGGAGATTTCGACCCGTCCGTTCCAGCTCGTCACCGGCCGCACCTGGATGGGCACGGCATTCGGCGGTGCACGCGGGCGCACCGACGTTCCGAAAATCGTCGACTGGTACATGGACGGCAAGATCGACATCGACCCGATGATCACGCATCTCCTGAAACTCGAGGACATCAACAAGGGCTTCGACATGATGCACAGCGGCGAAAGCATCCGCTCGGTCGTCGTCTACTGATGACGGACTACAGCGTCGATATCGCCCGCATGGAGGCTCTCACTGCGGGCGAATTCCACGACGTCGTGAAACTGCGCGTCGATGTTTTCGTGGTGGAACAGAACTGCCCCTATCCCGAGATCGACGGCAAGGATCCGGAGGCGCTGCATATGCGCCTTCGCGACGATAACGGGCTTTTCGGCTATGCACGGCTGTTCGCGCCGGCTGCGCCCTCCGGCCCGGCGCGTATCGGTCGCGTCATCGTCGCCCCATCTCACCGGGGGCAGAATATGGGGCGTGCGGTCATGCGGGAAGCTGTTACGGCCTGTGAAAAGCTCTGGCCCGACACGGCGATTTCCATTTCCGCGCAGGCGCATCTTCAGAATTTCTATGCAGGCTTCGGCTTTGTCGTCACGTCTGAAGAATATCTGGAAGACGGTATCCCACATGTCGACATGCTGCGAAAGCCTGTGGCGGGAGCGGCCGCATGATTTACGTCGATGCCGACGCCTGCCCGGTTAAACCCGAAATCATCAAGGTCGCGGAACGCCACGCGCTACCGGTGACATTCGTCGCCAATTCCGGGCTTAGGCCCTCGCGCGACCCGATGATCAAGAATGTGATCGTTTCCGGCGCCTTCGATGCCGCCGACGACTGGATTGCCGAACGCGCCTCTGCCGGCGATATCGTGGTGACGGCGGATGTGCCGCTGGCCGAACGCTGCGTTTCGACAGGCGCACTGGTGACGGGCCCAACCGGCCGGCTGTTCGACACCGCCAATATCGGCATGGCGCGGGCGATGCGCGACCTTGGCCAGCACTTGCGCGAAACCGGCGAAAGCAAGGGCTATAACGCCGCCTTTACGCCGCGTGACCGCTCCGCCTTTCTGCAAACCATGGAACGGCTTTGCCGGCAGGCGAAATCAATAAAGACATCAGACACGGACCAGACCTGAGGACTGAACCCATGAACATCCTTTCCGAAAACACGGCCTTTGGCGGCATGCAGGGCGTTTTCTCGCATGATTCGAAGGCCTGCAATTGCGAGATGACCTTTGCCGTCTTCGTGCCCCCGCAGGCCGTTGACGGCCCCTGCCCGGTTCTCTGGTATCTTTCCGGTCTCACCTGCAGCCATGCCAATGTCATGGAAAAGGGCGAATACCGGCGTCTGGCCGCTGAACTCGGCATCATCATCGTCTGCCCCGACACCAGCCCGCGCGGCAAGGAAATCCCCGATGAGCTGACCAACTGGCAGCTGGGCAAGGGCGCCGGCTTCTATGTCGATGCCACCGTGTCGCCGTGGCAGCTCAATTTTCAGATGTACACCTACATCACCGAAGAACTTCCGGCGCTCATCGGCAGCCACTTCCGCGCCGATATGGAGCGTCAGGGCATATTCGGCCATTCCATGGGCGGCCACGGGGCAATGACGATTGCGCTCAGGAATCCGGACCGTTTCAAGAGCTGCTCGGCCTTCGCGCCGATCGTCTCACCGTCAACCTCGGACTGGGCGATCGGCGCCTTCAAACAGTATCTCGGTGACGACAAGGCCGCATGGCGCGCCTATGATGCCTGCGCACTGGTGGAAGACGGCGCCCGTTTTCCGGAATTTCTGATCGATCAGGGCAAGGCCGACGGCTTCCTCGAGGACGGTCTGAAACCCTGGCTGTTCGAAGAGGCCATCAAGGGCACGGACATCGCGCTGACGCTGCGCATGCACGAGCGTTACGACCATTCCTACTACTTCATTTCGACCTTCATGGAAGACCACCTGCGCTGGCATGCCGCGCGGCTTTAGGATGGTCTGAAACGCGGGGGATGGAAACGCTTCGGCCGGAAGCCGTGCTTCCGGCTGAAATGACTGACAAACGTCTGCCCCTCCACCGCGTCATTCTCGGGCTTGACCCGAGGATCCATATGTCTCGCGCCACGGCTAGCGTTTGCGGTTGTTGTGAGGCTCTTGCAATGCCGTGCTAAAAGTTCGCCAACGCTTCTCGCGACAGACGTGATTGGATGCTCGGGTCAAGCCCGAGCATGACGCCTGTCGGAAAGTCGCTTAAAACACGAACCGCCACATCTCAGGCTTCGCTGACAAGCTGAATCAAAAGCCGGCATTTCAGTCTGAAAGCGCCCTCATCAGGGTATGTGCGGCGCTCATGTCCTCGAAATGCTTTGCCCGGCGGCGCTCGGCCTCTTCGTCGCGGCCCCAATGTTCGATGGTCCAGTTTTCCTCGAGATTGGCAAGCGCCCAGCCCGTATCCAGATCGATCCGCCCGCGCGCCAGCGCCAGCGCCAAGAGAGCGGAGCCGGAAATCGTGGTCATCACATGCAGAGCGCCGAGCGCAAACGGCTCTGTATGCCGCGAAAGTTCGCGGCGGAAGGCTTCGATGCTTTCCGCCGGCTGACCGGCAAAGATAATGCCCTCGACAAGCACGAAGCGCGCGCCGAATTCCTCGGCGAACCAGTCGAGAACGGGGTCCCACTCCAGTTTCTGGCGCTCCACCAGTTCCTGCGGGCTTTCGGCCCGGTAAAACAGCATGTCATTGCCCGCATAGGCGACGATTTCCTCGAACACGGCCTCGCTGTTTAGGCTGACGCCGTCAATCACCGTATTGGCAAGCCGGGTTACCGGCATTTTTGCCGGGTCGATGACATTTTCCTGCGCCTGCCATTCGGCGCGGACATGTTCGGCGGCAGCGGCCGTCGGCAGGATCAGGGGATGGCGCGAGGGCGTCTTTACCGACCGACCGTCAAGCTTCACGGCAAAGCCTTCGCCTTCGGCGGCGATGCTGGCTTCGGAATAGAATTTCTTCGGCAGTTCGGCGCGCATCAGTTCCTGCGCGCGGCGGACGGGATCATTACTCATCATTCACCCTTTAGAACATATTTCAGAATATCATCCGGCGTTGCGGCAATCGCCATGGCGCCCGACTGTTTCAGGGCGTCCGGCGCGCCATATCCCCACGAAACCCCGATTGCCGATGCACCGGCCGCGCGCGCCATCTGGATATCGAACACGCTGTCGCCGACGACAACCGCCTGTTCGGGCCGCATGCCGGTCTCCTCACAGCATTCCAGCACCATGGCCGGATTGGGCTTGGAGGGGCAATCATCGGCCGTGCGGGTGGCGATGAATTTTTCGCTGTAGCCATGGGTCTTCAGCATATGGTCGAGCCCGCGGCGCGATTTTCCGGTCACCGCGCCGACCAGGATATCGTCCTGCAGGAACAGCTCTGACAACATCACGGCAATGCCGTCGTAAAGCTTTTCCTGCATCGCCGGATCGCGCCGCACTTCGGCAAACAGCGAGCGGTAATAGCCCATCATGTCACGGCATTCATGGTCCACCGCATTGCGCCCCAGAAGACCGGCAATCGCCACATCCAGCGTCAGGCCGACCGTGCCGCGGATTGCGTGTTCTTCCGGCACGGTATGCCCGAAGGCACGGAATGTGCGCACCATCGTCTCCTGAATGATCGCCAGGCTGTCGACCAGCGTTCCGTCACAGTCAAATAGCACCAGCTTCATGAAAGCGCTCCCGGCTCACACAAGTTTCAGGATTTCCTCCGGATGCCAGACGATCGCACCGGCGCCGGCATCCTGCAGGTCGGCAATCTCGCCATAACCCCAGGCAACACCGATGGCGTGGGCACCGGCCTTTCCGGCCATCTGCATGTCGAAGACCGCATCGCCGACAACCACGGCATCAGCCGGATTGAAGCCTGCTTCCACGCAGCATTCAAGCACCATGGCCGGATGCGGTTTCGACGGGCAGTCGTCGGCCGTGCGCGACACCGAAAAATCGGGCGCCAGTCCGTGCAGCTCCAGAACATGGTTGAGGCCCCGGCGCGAATTGCCGGTCACCGCGCCGATGGTGATATCGTCGCGCGCGGCGAGCGCTGCGATCAGTTCGGCAATCCCGGGAAACAACTGTTCCATCATGTTGGGATCGGAATGGACCTCGGCAAACAGCGACTTGAACTTCACCCGGATCGCCAGAACCTCGTCATCGACCTCCTGGCGGCCGAGCAGCCGGGCAATGGAAAGATCAAGCGAAAGACCGATAATGGTCTTGGTTTCGGCCAGCGTCGGCTCGGGATGACCGAAGGCGATAAAAGCGCGCCGCATGGTTTCATGGATGCGCACGGCGCTGTCCACCAGCGTGCCGTCGCAATCAAACAGAACGAGCTTCATGTTATTCCTTGTCGAGATCGGGGCGGTCCGGGTCGAAACCGAGCAGGTTCCAGCTCTGCACCATGTGCGGCGGCAGCGGCGCGGTCACCTTCAGGCGTCCGCCGTCGGGATGGGGGATGTCGATGTGGCGGGCGTGAAGATGCAGTTTCTTCTGCATGCCGCCGGGAAATTCCCAGTTCGGATCATCCTCGAAATATTTCGGGTCACCGATGATCGGATGGCCGATATGAAGCGCGTGGACGCGCAGCTGGTGGGTGCGCCCGGTATAGGGCTCCATCTCAAGCCAGGAAAGCCGGTTGGCGGCGGTTTCGACGACCCGGTAATAGGATACGGCGTGATCGGCATCGGGTTCGCCGTGTCTGGCGACGCGCATCCGGTCGCCATCCGGCGTCTGTTCCTTGACCAGCCAGGTCGACACCTTGTCCTCGCGCTTGCGCGGCACGCCCTTGACCAGCGACCAGTAGGTCTTCTTGGTGGTGCGGTGGCGGAATGCCTCCGTCAGCGATTGCGCGGCGCGGCGCGAACGCGCGATCACCAGAACGCCGGATGTGTCGCGGTCGAGACGGTGCACCAGACGCGGCTTTTCGCCCTTCCTGTTGGTCCAGGCTTCCAGCATCTTGTCGATATGACGGACGACGCCGGAGCCGCCCTGCACGGCAAGACCGGCCGGTTTGTTGAGAACGAAGACACGCTCATCCTCATGCAGCAGCATGCGCGACAGAAGCTCGGAATCGGGTGAATGCTTCAGCGCCTTGCCGGCAATCGGGCCGGTTTTCTTGGCGTCGGTATTGATCGGCGGAATGCGGATGGTCTGGCCCGGCTCGACGCGGGTATCGCTTTTGACCCGGCCGCCGTCGACACGCACCTGGCCCGAACGCAGCAGCTTCTGCAATGCGCCGAAACCGAGGCCCGGATAATGCACCTTGAACCAGCGGTCGAGGCGCATGCCCGCCTCGTCCTGATCCACCTTGATATGTTCGATACCCGCCATTATGCGAAAAACCCTTGTTCCAAGACGTGGCTTCTATCGCATGCCGCGCCGGAATGAAATGGCTTTAGAACACCATTCGACCGATCGCCAGACCGGCGAATACGGCAATCAGCGCCAGCACGAGGCTAGCGGCAATATAGGCAACGGCCGGGACCACATCGCCGCGCTCGATCATGTTCATGGCATCCAGCGAGAATGACGAAAAGGTGGTGAAACCGCCGAGAAAACCGGTGACGATGAAAATGCGCATATCGGCTGACTGATTCAGCGCCCGCGCAACCGCCTCGACCAGAAGACCGATCAGCAGCGACCCGACGATATTGACGATGAAGGTTCCCCACGGGAAATTCGGCCCGAACCAGCGCACCGCATAAACGCCGACAAGATAACGTCCGACAGAACCGATTGCACCGCCGGCGGCGGCAAGAAGAGCATGGGAAAGAATTTGTGGCACGGCATTTTCCTTCTGGTCTCGTTACAGTGCACCTTCGTTTAAAACCGAATGCGCAGTCTGCACACGCATGCGCCTCCCGTGCGTTCCGACCGCCCCACCTGTTGCGAGCAGACCGAACCCGGTTGTTCTAGAGCGTTTCAGACTGAAATGGAATCGTTCTGTTTGCCCAAACCGGTCATTCCACGCGAAGAATCCCGCGCGGCTTAGCCATAGCTATGGCGAGATGCGGACACAGCCTACGTTATTTCAGCGGACACGATGTCTTGCCTCTTGCAAATTGCGTCGCAAACCGGATAATCCACCTCAAATTCGTGCTGGGAGAATCCACGTTCGACGTGGTGCCGAAGGAGCAACTGCCCCGGAAACTCTCAGGCCAAAGGACCAGCGCGAGGTTCGAAAACTCTGGAGACAAGGTGGCGCTTTCTTTCACCGGAAGCGACGCTGGCCGAAGGGATAATAATCTCAGGCACACGGGACAGAGGGGGCTCAATCGTCCGGATGCGCTTTTTCCGCGTATCCTTCACCCTTTGAGCCGGCGTTTTGAACAACGCAATCCGGAGGCAATTTCTTGGACCCGCAAGAACCACTGAAACAAACCCCGCTTCATGCGCTTCATAAGGAACTCGGCGCCCGCATGGTGCCGTTTGCCGGCTATGATATGCCCGTGCAATATCCGATGGGCGTTCTGAAGGAACACCTGCACACCCGTGAAAAGGCTGGTCTTTTCGACGTTTCGCATATGGGCCAGGTCTACCTCAAGCCGATCTCCGGCAATCTCGCCGACGCGGCCATCGCTCTGGAAAAAATCGTGCCTGTCGATATCGCCGGCCTGAAGGCCGCACGGCAGCGCTATGCCTTTTTCACCAAAGAAGACGGCGGCATTCTGGACGATCTGATGGTGGCCAATCGCGGTGACCATCTGCTGGTCATCGTCAATGCCGCCTGCAAGGAAGCCGACCTTGCGCATATGAAGGCCTACCTCTCCGATCTTTGCATCGTCGAGGAACATTTCGAAGACAAGGCGCTGCTGGCGTTGCAGGGGCCGAAGGCGGAAGCCGTGCTCTCGCCGCTTTGTCCGGCTGTTGCCGAGATGAAGTTCATGGATGTGCGCGCCTGCGAAATTCTGGGCGTGACCTGCGTGATTTCACGCTCCGGCTATACCGGGGAAGACGGCTTCGAAATCTCCGTGCCGGCCGAAAAAGCCGAAGAACTGGCCCGCGCGCTGCTGGCGCATGAGGACTGCGAACCGATCGGCCTTGGCGCCCGCGATTCGCTGCGCCTTGAAGCCGGGCTCTGCCTTTATGGCAACGATATCGACACGACCACGACGCCGGTCGAGGCTGCGCTCGTCTGGGGCATGCAGAAGGCCCGCAGGCCCGGCGGCGCGCGCGAAGGCGGGTTTCCCGGCGCCGAAATCGTCTTCCGCCAGCTTGCAGAGGGCGTTGCCCGCAAGCGCGTCGGCCTGAAGCCCGAAGGCCGCGCCCCGGTCCGTCCGCCGGCGAAACTGTTTGCCGATGAGACCGGCGAGACCGAGATCGGTCATGTCACCTCCGGCGGCTTTGGCCCCTCCGTCGAAAGCCCGGTCGCAATGGGCTATGTCGAAACCCAATACGCCGAAACCGGAAAAACCATTTTCGCCGAGGTGCGCGGCAAATACCTGCCCGTCACCATCGCCGATACCCCCTTTATTCAACCCACCTACAAACGCTGAGCGGGAACATTTTCCATGACCATCAAATTTACCGAAGAACATGAATGGCTGAAGATCGAGGGCGATATCGCCACTGTCGGCATCACCGCGCATGCCGCCGAACAGCTCGGCGACCTCGTCTTTGTCGAGCTGCCGGAAATCGGTGCGACATTCGAGAAGAATGATGACGCGGCAACCGTCGAATCCGTCAAGGCAGCGTCCGATGTGTTTTGTCCGCTGGCCGGTGAAATCACCGAGGTCAACGCGGCGATCACCGACAATCCGGAACTGGTCAACGCCGAGCCGATGGCGGGCGGCTGGTTCTTCAAGCTGAAGCTCGCCAATCCCGCCGATGCCGACGCGCTGATGGATGAAGCGGCCTACAAGGAGTTCATCGCCTGATGTCCACGCCCGCCGAATTCAAGTTTACCGATTACCAGCCATATGACTTCGCCAACCGGCGGCATATCGGCCCCTCGCCCGCCGAAATGGCCGGCATGCTGGAAACAATCGGCTATGACAGCCTTGACGCGCTGATCGACGACACCGTGCCGGCTGCGATCCGTCAGGAAACGCCGCTGGCCTGGGGCCCGGCCATGACCGAGCGCGAGGCGCTGGACAAGCTGCGCGAAACCGCCAACAAGAACAAGCCGCTAATCTCGATGATCGGCCAGGGCTATAACCCGACCATCGTGCCGCCGGTGATCCAGCGCAATATTCTGGAAAACCCGGCCTGGTACACGGCCTATACGCCTTATCAGCCGGAAATTTCGCAAGGTCGCCTTGAGGCTCTGTTGAACTTCCAGACGATGATTGCCGACCTCACCGGTCTCGATATCGCCAATGCCTCGCTCCTTGATGAGGCGACAGCGGCGGCCGAAGCCATGGCAATGGCAAACCGCATCGCAAAATCGAAGGCAACGGCGTTCTTCGTCGATGAAAACTGCCATCCGCAGACGATTGCGCTGCTGAAAACCCGCTCCGAACCGCTCGGCTGGACTATTGTCGTCGGCAATCCTTTTACCGATCTGAAGGCGGAAGAGGTGTTCGGTGCGATTTTCCAGTATCCCGGCACCTATGGCCATGTGCACGACTTCACCAATGTGATCGCCGCACTCCATGAGGCCAAGGCGATTGCCACGGTCGCCGCCGATCCGCTGGCGCTGACGCTGCTGAAATCGCCCGGCGAGATGGATGCCGATATCGCCATCGGCTCGTCCCAGCGTTTCGGCGTGCCGCTCGGCTTCGGCGGTCCGCATGCCGCCTTCATGGCGGTGAAGGATGCCTACAAGCGCTCCATGCCCGGTCGTCTGGTCGGCGTTTCGGTGGATAGCCGCGGCAACCGCGCCTACCGTCTGGCGCTGCAGACCCGCGAACAGCACATCCGCCGCGAAAAGGCGACGTCGAACATCTGCACCGCGCAGGTTCTGCTCGCCGTCATGGCCTCCATGTATGGCGTGTTCCACGGGCCCGACGGGCTGAAGGCGATTGCCCAGCAGGTGCACCGCAAGGGCGTGCTGCTGGCAAAGGGGCTGGAAGCGCTCGGCTTTGCAGTCGAGCCGCAGACCTTCTTCGATACCGTGACTGTCGAGGTCGGCGCATTCCAGGGCCTGATCATGCGCAATGCCGTGGAAAACGGCGTCAATCTCAGGAAGATCGGCACCACGAAAATCGGCATTTCCGTCAACGAGCGCACCCGTCCCGCCCATGTGGAAGCGGTCTGGGAAGCCTTTGGCGGCAAATTCTCGATTTCCGAATTCGAGGCGGATTATCGTCTTCCGAAAAGCCTTTTGCGCACAAGCGTTTACATGACGCACCCGATCTTCCACATGAACCGCGCGGAAAGCGAGATGACCCGCTATATGCGCCGCCTCGCCGACCGCGATCTGGCGCTTGACCGGGCGATGATCCCGCTTGGCTCGTGCACGATGAAGCTGAATGCCACGGTGGAAATGCTGCCGATCACATGGCCGGAATTCGCCGACATTCACCCCTTCGCGCCGGAAAGCCAGTGGGCGGGTTACCGCGAAATGATCGCCGACCTTTCGGAAAAGCTCTGCGCCATCACCGGCTATGACGCCTTTTCCATGCAGCCGAATTCCGGCGCGCAGGGCGAATATGCCGGCCTTCTGACCATCCGCCGCTATCACCGCGCCAATGGCGAAGCCCATCGCGACATCTGCCTCATTCCGATGTCGGCGCACGGCACCAACCCGGCATCCGCCCATATGGCGGGCATGAAGGTGGTTGCGGTGAAATCGCGCGAAAACGGCGATATCGACCTTGCCGATTTTGCCGAAAAGGCCGCACAGCACGCCGACAATCTCGCCGCCTGCATGATCACCTATCCCTCGACCCATGGCGTGTTCGAGGCGACGGTGAAGGAGGTCTGCGAGATCACGCACAAATTTGGCGGCCAGGTCTATCTCGACGGCGCCAATATGAATGCGATGGTCGGTCTGTCGCGGCCGGGCGATATCGGTTCCGATGTCAGCCATCTGAACCTGCACAAGACCTTCTGCATTCCCCATGGCGGAGGCGGCCCGGGCATGGGGCCGATCGGCGTCAAGGCGCATCTGGCCCCGCATTTGCCCGCCAATCCGGCAACGGACGAGGCAGGCGGCGCGGTCTCGGCCGCCCCCTTCGGCTCGCCGTCGATCCTGCCGATCTCGTGGAGCTACTGCCTGATGATGGGTGGCGAAGGGCTGACGCAGGCAACACGCGTGGCAATCCTCAACGCCAATTATATCGCCGCCCGGCTGAAAGGCGCCTACGACGTGCTCTACAAGTCGGAAAAGGGCCGCGTGGCGCATGAATGCATCATCGACACACGGCCCCTGAAGGACAGCGCCGATGTCAGCGTCGACGATATCGCCAAGCGCCTGATCGACTGCGGCTTCCATGCGCCGACGATGAGCTTTCCCGTCCCCGGCACGCTGATGATCGAGCCGACGGAATCGGAAACCCGGGCCGAGCTTGACCGGTTCTGCGATGCGCTGCTGTCGATCCGCGAGGAAGTCCGCGCCATCGAGGAAGGCAAGGCCGACCGCACCGACAACCCGCTGAAGAACGCGCCGCACACGGTGGAAGACCTCGTCGGCGAATGGACCCACCCCTATTCGCGCGAGGAAGCCTGCTTCCCCCCCGGCGCCTTCCGCGTCGACAAATACTGGCCCCCGGTCAACCGCGTGGACAATGTCTACGGCGACCGCAACCTTGTCTGCGCCTGCCCGCCGATGAGCGAGTATGCGGAGGCTGCGGAGTAACGCCAGCCAGCAACGCCAAACGTCAAAAAAGGCCGGTGGAAACGCCGGCCTTTTACTTTGTCGACATGCCTCTTGGCACGCTTTGCTCGCGGACCTCTCGCCGCACGCTCTGCCCGTCTATCCCTCTCCGCGTCATCCTCGGGCTTGACCCGAGGATCCAACCACGTTGCGGCAGGAGAAATGAATGAGCTTATGGCTCGGCGCAAAACAGGCTACCGGCACCACGTCATTGGATGTCCGTGGATCCTCGGGTCAAGCCCGAGGATGACACAGGTCGATAAGGTCGCGGCCATCAGCGTTTGAGCCGCCGCTCAGTCCTGCGCAACCAGTTCAACGCGGCGGTTTTCGGCGCGGCCGGTTTCGGTTTCGTTGCTGGTCACCGGGGCAACGGGGCCGATGCCGACGGCCATCATCTGCGCGGCGGCGACGCCGTAATCCTTCACCAGCGCATCAATGACGGCATCGGCGCGTTCGCGGCTCAGCGCCCGATTATAATCGAGCCCGCCCTCGATATCGGTATGACCGACGACGAAGAATTTCCGCTCCGGGTTGGCGTTAAGGTAATCGGCGATCACCGTCAGCGCGGGTTCGGAATCGGGCGTCAGCGTCGCCTTGTCGAAGTCGAAGAACACGCCATCGAGCACCACATGACCGTCCTTTTCCATGTCCCCGGTCATCGCCTCGGTATTGATGGTGATCTGGTCGTCATCAAGCGCCTCGGGCTTGCTGATATCGAGAACGACGACGGCGGGAAAGTTCATCGCCGAATGCTGGGCAACCAGAAGCGAGATGACATAATCGCCGCTCTCGGCCTCGCCCGTGCCGGACCAGTAATAATAGGTGTGGCGGTCGCCGTGGCGGTTGGGCGCATCGAGGCGCGGGTTCTGGCCCTGCCGCTGCGGATCGCCGTACCAGTAGAGCTGGGTGACGAATTTCTCGCCGCATTCCGCATCCGATTTGCAGGTAAACGTCTCCTCGAAACCGGCCTGAGCAAAGGCCTTTTCGAAGTTCCTGAAGATTGCCAGCGCCGAAAGCGACTTCTCGTCCGCCAGATAGGTGATGACGGTGGACTGACCTTCAAACCGCTCGACCGGCGGAAGATCCTCCCCCTCAGCCTTCGGCCCTGTCGCAATCATGAATTCCTGATAATCCGAGGTGTGATAGCCAATAATATGCGTGCCCGGCATGCGCGACACCAACGGATGGTCCTGCGACCCCTTGATATCGGCTTCGTCGGCAAGGGCGGGCGTGGCAAGACAGACAAGGGCAACGCCCAGGGCGGCGAATTTATGCAGCATGTTATATTTCCGGGATTTTTCAAAATTGGGGTGTGAAAACGCAGAGCCGCAAAAGCGACTCCGTTACCGGAAACTTATCCATCATGAAGTGAGGTGCAAGAGGATATGTTGGTGACTTCCGTGCCCCGTGAGCAAATTTTCACCGATCCGCGAGGACCTCCGCACCACAGAGGAACGTCGTGCCGACCGCACCGACAACCCGCTCAAGAACGCCCCGCACACGGTGGAAAACCTCGTCGGCGAATGGCCCCATCTCTATTCGCGCGAGGAAGCCTGCTTCCCTTCGGCGCCTTCAGCGTCGACAAATACTGGCCTGACCTGAGCCCCTGAACTTCCTCCAGATTCTGGTAGAGTCTGTCACGACACGGAGACGGACGGCATGAAGCGTTCACGGTTCACGGAAGAACAG